>CAZDSB010000484.1:0-3896 GCA_964507515.1 uncultured Myxococcaceae bacterium | reverse complement strand
TCCTCGTCGCCTCCGACGGATCGGTCCCCTGCTTGGGGAGGGCCGCGCGGATCTCGGCGTCGCGGGCCTTGAGCGCCTCGGTGGCGGTCTCCGCCTGGGCGGTGGCCGCGAGCAGCAGGGAAAGAAGGAGGGCACGCACGGTGGTGGTCGATCTCCGAAAAGCGGCGAGGTTCAGGGCTCCCGCCCCGACCGTCCAGTCCGACGTGAGGGGAACGGAAGAAATGCAACGAGGTGGGGCGGAACGACGTTCCTCCACTACCCCGCCTCACGACGGGTTGCACGGAAACGAATCACCGGAAAGGCCCTTCGCCTGGAGGGCTAGGAGTGGCCCTCGTCGCAGTCCGAGCCGGGCTTCACGCAGGCGCAGCGGCAGTCCATGAACGTCAGCGCCGCGAGCACGCCCGCGATGCCGAAGCAGACGCCGACCCATACGGTGTGTGAAGCGACGCCGCCGAGCACGCCGGCCACGCCGCCCGAGCCGAGCACCTGCAAGCTCTTCAGTACGAACCCCGGATGAAGCATCCGTCCGGCCTCCGGCCTCTGAGCTGCTTCAGCAGCCACTTCGTCCTCCCCGTCCTTTCAACCCGACACGCGGGCCGCAACCCGGGGTGCTGGCGGATGTTACGCCTGCCCGGAAACCAGGGCCAACCGCACAACGCCCGACATCAATCTGCCATGCGAAGCACGTGCCGCCAACAGGGTCCTGCAGGAGTCTGACACGGGACCGTCCGGGCGAGGACGCGGCAGGCCGGGTTCCGGGGCATTGTACTGGTGCCCGCCCGACGAAGGCCGCTCGAGTGCGTCGCTGGCTGCGCAGCACCGCCACCGGGGCGACTCGGTCGGCTCGAGCATGGGCGCTCGGGCGCTCAGTACCCCTGGATGTACGCCTGCATCTGCTCGATGAGGTACTGCTTGTCGGAGAGCATCATCTGCATGACGTCGCGCATGGAGATGAGTCCGCTCGCGGCTCCGTCCTCTCCGACGAGCAGGTGCCGTGTCTCGTGCTCCTTCATGAGCGTCGCGCACTCGACCTCGTTCACGTCCGGGCCGACGACGGGCACGTCGCGCCGCATGGCCTCGAGGATTGGCGTCTGGCAGTCGAGTCCGCGCGACAGGATGCGGGTCACCAGATCTCGCTCGGTGATGAGTCCGACGATCCGGCCGTCCTGCTTCACCGCGACCGCGCCGATGCGGCGCTTGGACATGAGATCTGCGGCCTCGCGGCACGTCGCGGCGGAGTCGAGTCCGAGAACCTCACGGACCACGTAACTGGAGATGCTCGCCATGGGGGAGTCCTCCCGTCCATCGGCCCGCATACGCCTTTCCGCCTCGGGCTGCACGCCGCGGCCGGCCGAAACTGTGTCCTGAAAGGACGACGGGCTTCGGGCGTCCGGAGCGACCCGGCGTCGGCAGATGACCCAGGCTCGTCCGGCCCTCAGCGCCAGCGCATCGACAGGGAGCGGCGACCGTCGCGCTCGACCATCTCCCAGTGGGCCCGGGGCACCGCGTGCGAGCGACGGACGACGGACGGCGACGGGACGAGCGCGAGCCGGCTCGCGCGCAGTTCGCGGACACCGGCGGAAGCCTGGCTGCGCCTCTCGAGGAAGACCGCGGCGGCGACGGCCGAAGCGGCGAGGAGGACGGCGCCCGCGCGCGCGTGCCCACCGACGAGGGCGGGAACTGCCAGCAGCGCAGACGAGACCGCAAACCCGCCGGTACGGGACTCGGAGAGGCGCGACAGCAGGAAAGACGGCAGGTCCACGTCGGTGCTCGATTCTGTGACCGTTGTGTGACGGCCACGTGCCTCCGGTGTTGCATCCATCAAGCCACGAAATCGGGCCACGTCAAATCAATGGCTTGCGAGACACCCCCGGTGTCATTTCCGTTTCGGCCACGATCCCTCCGGAGCGGAGCCGCCCCTGGCGCGGGTGTGCAATGAAGGCGGCCGATGGACCCTCGACCGATCGACGTCCTGCTCTACGGTGCGAGTGGCTTCACCGGGCGGCTCGCGGTGGCCGAGCTCGCCCGTCACGCGCCGCGCGGTCTCCGCTGGGCGCTCGCGGGGCGGAACCGAGGAAAGCTCGAGGCGGCGCGCGACGCTGCGGACGGACCGGCGCGGCCGGCGGAGATCCTCGAGGCGGACAGCGCGCGACCGGAGACGGTGGACGCGGCGGTCTCCCGCGCGAGGGTCGTGATCGCGACCGCGGGCCCGTTCGCGGCCTACGGGAACCCGGTCGTGGACGCGTGCGTGCGGCACCGGGCGCACTACGTGGACATCACCGGCGAGACGCCGTGGGTCGCCGACCTCATCGAGCGCCACCACGCGCAGGCCGCCGCTGACGGAACGCGCATCATCCCCTTCTGCGGCTTCGACTCGATCCCGAGCGACCTCGGCACGCTCGTGCTGGTCGAGTACCTCCGCAGCCGGGGGACGGCCTGCGGCGAGGTGGTGTCGGCCTTCAAGGTCCGGGGCGGGCTCAACGGAGGAACCGCGGCCACGGCGGTGCAGCTCTTCGAGAGTGGCCAGGTGCGACGCTCTGGACACCCGTTCCTGCTCAACGGACCCGGGAGGCCGCGGCTGGCGCGCGAGGAGTTTCTCCGCTGGCGAGATCCGAAGGGCGTGCGCTGGAACGCCGATCTCCAGCGCTGGCTCGCACCGTTCTTCATGGCGATGGTCAACACGCGGGTGGTGCGGCGGAGCGCGATGCTCGCCGCCGAGACCGGTGCCCCCTACGGTCCGCACTTCTCCTACCGGGAATTCATGGCGATGCGGAGCCCGATCCGCGCGTCCATGCTCGCCGTCGGGCTGACCGGAGCGGCGCTGGCGCTCGCCTCGCCGCTGCGCGCGCTCGTGAAGCGGCGCCTGCCTCCGCCGGGAACGGGACCCTCGGAGGAAGTTCGCCGGAACGGCTGGTTCCGGCTGGACTTCGTGGCCAAGGGCGAGGACGGACGGCGCGCCTTCGGGCTGGTGAAGGACCAGGGCGACCCGGGGAACACTGTCACGGTGAAGTGCGTGTGCGAGGCAGCGCTGGCGCTCGCGGTGGACGGGCCGAGGCTGCCCGGCGGGCCGACGCGAGGAGGGGTCCTCACGCCGGCCACCGGGCTGGGTCAGGTGCTCGTCGAGCGGCTCCGCGCGCGGGGGATGACGCTCGACGCCGGCGATGCGCCGCTCGACGGCGCACCCCGACGCTGAGGGAACGCTACTGACAGAACTTCTTGCCCCCCGTCTGGCCCGTGCAGGCCTGCCCGGTGGGGCAATCGCTGTCGACCTTGCAGAGCTTCGCGCACCGGATGTGACCGAGGCAGATGTAGCCCTTCCCGCACGGGTCCTCGGCATCGCAGACGATGTGAGCTGCCGGAGAATGCGAGGCGAGGTCCACGGCGGTCACGTCGGTGGGCTCGTCCATTGAGCCTCCCCCACAGGCGAGTCCGAGCAGCATCAGCACGAGCACTCCCCCACTGCGCATGAGACGAGTCATCGAAATCCCTCCTCGACGGCGCCGCTCCGGATGAGGGCGCCAGGCGCATGAGGCGCGACTTTCGCGCCCGGGCACAAGGAAGGGGATCTGGACTTGCAACTCGATGGGGGCGCGACTTGACCCCTGGATCTGGACCACGTACGAGCGGGGCCCTCGGCCCCGTAGCTCAGTTGGATAGAGCGAGCGTTTCCTAAACGCTAGGTCACAGGTTCGATCCCTGTCGGGGTCATTGAGTCGGGGCCGGCGAGAGAACGGCGCCTCGTAGCAGCGCCGTTAGCCACCCAGCGCGTGAGCGGAAGGTTCCGGACCCTCCGTCGTCGGCAACACCCATCCGGTTCCCGTCGAAGCAATCTCGACGACGTTCCAGAGCTCCTCGGCCACGTCCCTGCCGGGGTCGTAGGGCCGCCAGTCCACCCC
>CAZDSB010000483.1:0-5076 GCA_964507515.1 uncultured Myxococcaceae bacterium | reverse complement strand
CATCAACGGGTACCCCAACGCGGTCACCTACGGCGCCGGCAGCTTCAGCAACGGGGACTGCCCCAACCTCGTCACCGGCAGCGTCGCTCACCCGCAGTGCAACAACGGGACGATCTGCAAGCTGACCTGGGCCACCAACACGACCGTCGGCGTGACGAACTATCCGCTCGGCCGCTACACCGGGAATCCGAACTTCCCGCCGGCGATGACGGCCTCTCCGAACGTGGGGAACTACCTCAACCCGTTCCCTTCGGGTGAGCCGGTCGCCAGCCTGATGGATCCGCTCTTCCCGCCGGGGCCGCAGGGCTACATCGCGAACTGGGCCAAGCCCACCGGCGGAAGGGACGAGTACTGGGTGACGCTGATGGCGGACGTCTATCAGCCGACCCTCACCAACCCGCCGACCCCGATGGGCTTCCTCCCGGCGGATTGCGGCGGCAACCAGTCCTTCAACGACCCCGGCATCTGCAGCTTCCAGTACTCCTACGTTCAGCCGGCGGGGCTGAACATCAACGGGCCCCGGCCGGCGACGCCTCCGCCCGCCGACACCGTCTTCCAGGTGGACGCCGTCACCTTCCCGCTGGCACCGGCCGCGTTCAGCGCCGTCGCGGCGACCATGCCGCCCAACCAGAACAGCGGCTGGGGCCAGCTGCCCGACCAGGTGACCCCCGGCATCTCGTGGCAGGGGGTGGCCACGAACAACGCGCTCATGGGCGTGACGCCCGCGACCGACGGACCGCTCCTCAAGATGCTGTCCAAGTATGACCCGGTGAGCAACCCCACGGGTCTCCAGATGCCGGACTTCGGCGACTACACGCCGCTCACCGGCTCGCTGAACAACGTGGCCGACTACCTCAGGACCTACCTCGACGGCGACCCCTACTCGGGCTGCGGCCGCAAGTACTACGTCGTCCTCCTCACCGACGGCGAGGAGCAGCCTGCGGTGGTGGGCGACGACCCGATCTCCGCCGTGACCCGGCTGCGAAGCCTCACCTCGACCGGCGGCGTCTCGGCCGACGTGAAGACGTTCGTCATCGGGTTCGGCATCAGCTCCGCACAGCTCAATGCCATGGCCCGCGCCGGTGGGACCGCGGTCGACCCTGCGGACCCGAGCAGGACGGACCTCAGCACCGGCGTCGCGTTCCAGGGCGACAGCGACCCGAATCTCCGGAAGTCGCTGGACATCACCTTCGGCAAGATCGCCGGCGGCCCGTTCACTCGCTCAAAGCCGGTGGTGAACATCGCCGGCACCGAGATGTACGTCGGGTACATGAACGTCCTGCAGGGCCTCGAGTGGCAGGGCAAGCTCGACTCGATCGACATCAAGACCCAGGCGCTCCCGCTCCTGTCCGACGGCAGCACCAGCGACTCGAGCTACATCTATCTCTGGCGCTACGGCGACGTGATCGACACCCAGCTCACCCGCACGGTCTACACGTCGCTCAACCCGTCGGCGAACAACCGGATCTTCTTCGACTACGCGAACTGCACCGGCGGCCTGAACGGCACCTGCGTCACCCCGGCGGGATGGAACCTGAACTCGCCCGCGGATCAGGCCAGCCTCGAATCCAAGATCAACGGCGCCTCCACCGCGGAGAACCGGGAGACGATCGCCTTCCTGCTCAACCCCGGCGTTCCCTCCGGCTCGCCCGAGTTCTTCGTCGACGGCGTCACCCCGAAGACCTCCCGCGCCTCCGACATCTTCCATGCCGTCCCGGCGATCGTGGAGGGCGCGTCCCAGAGCACCACCTGGCCCGACCCCACCGAGTCCGGGGCGTACGCCGCGTTCCGCGCGGATCCGCTCATCGCCAACCGCGCGAAGACGGTGTACATCGGCGCGAACGACGGAATGCTCCACGCGGTCTACGACAACGTGACCGTCAACTCGGGTGGCTTCCCTGTACCGCAGGCCGGAGCGGGTCAGGAGAACTGGGCGTATGTCCCGCTGCAGCTCCTCCCGGCGCTGCCCCCGATGCGAAGCTTCCACACCTACGGTGTGGACGGCAGCGTCGCGGTCGCCGACGTGTGCGGGACCGGGTTCAGCTCCAGTCCCTGCACCGTGAAGGACGGCTGGAAGACGCTGCTGGTCGGCGCGCTGGGCAAGGGCGGCGGCGGCCTCTACGCCCTCGACATCACCGACGCGGCCAACCCCATCCCGAAGTGGGAGGTCTCCTCGCCGCTCACGATGGTCGCCTCACGCGCGTACACCCCGCGGCTGGGTGAGACCTGGGGAGCGGCGGCCATCGCCCGCACCCAGACCACGACCGCGAGGCCCTGGAGCGTCTTCGTGGGCGGCGGCGTCGTGCCGGGCGTGGATCTCCTCCAGCCCTGGGGCAACCTCTTCTACATCCTCGACGCGACGACCGGACAGGTCCTGAGCGACGGGGCGAAGAAGGCCGCCTTCGAGATCTGGGACGACCCCGCGGACCCCGCGCCCAACGGCGTCGCGGCCCGCCCGACGCTCTTCCGGCCCGGCGACAACGGCCTAGTCCAGAGGGCCTACTTCAACGACACCGAGGGCAAGATCTGGCGGATGAACCTGTCCAACCCGGACATGACCACCTGGGCCCCGGGCAAGACCTCCGTGGATCCGTTCTTCGACCCCGCCAGCAGCAACGCCGTCTGCGCGCTGAACGTGAACGGCGTCCCCACGCCGATCCTGAATGCGACGGATGGCTCGCAGGTCGGAATCTCCACCCTGCCCCTCCCCACGGTTCCCCGGCCGAAGATCTACAATCGGCCCATCATCGCCGTGGACACCACTGGCTCGGTCAACCTCTACGTCGGCACCGGCGACTCGGACAACCCGGGCACCCTCGGTGGCTACGACTACTTCTACGCTCTGAGCGACGCCGGACCGGGCTGCGCGGCCCCGCTGTTCGTGCTCCGGTTCGACGTGAGCGAGAAGGTCCTCTCCGAGCCGGCCTTCCTCAACAACACCGTCTTCATCACCACCTACGCCCCGGTGAACGACCCGGCCAAGATCTGCCAGGTGGGCCGCGGCTTCCTCTACTCCTTCGATGCCCGGACCGGTCAGCCAGTCCTCGCGCTGAAGGATCCGTTCAACGGCAACGCGCCGACCTCCAAGCTGGACCTCGGTGACATCCGGAACGATCAGCTCAAGGAGAAGGGCATTCCCAGCACGCCCGTGGTCCGGGGCAATAAGCTCTACGTGGCGAACGAGCGCGATCCGTCGCACCCGCGGCAGATCGACCTGGTCGGCTCACCCCTCACGGTGAAGGTCCGCGGATGGCAGCGCGTCAAGTGATCGGACGTCGGAGGGGCTTCACCCTCGGGGAGCTCCTCGTCACCGTGGCGATCTGCGGAGTCCTGGTCGCCATGGCGGGCAGCGCCCTGACCAGCGCGCGCAAGGTGGCCCGGGTGGGCGGACAGGCCCGGTACATCCTCCAGCAGCTCCAGTCGGTCCGGACGGCCGCCGTCAGCCAGGGCGCCGCGCAGGGCTATTACTTCGGCGCGAACGGCCCCGGCGCCCCGGTCGGTCCCGACACGAACAATGCGTTCGTGTTCTGGAAGCAGAACCCGACCGACACCGTCGTGAGCTACGCGCCGCTCACGGACCGCCTGGACGGTAACCGGGACGTGCTTCCGACCAGCGGGGGCCAGTCCCTCGTCGTGGTCACCGGAGCGGGCGTGGTGCAGCCCAATCCGTTCTCGATCGGCTTCGACATGAACGGCCAGGTGACGGTGACTCCTGGCCCGGTCGTGTTCCCGTACTGCATCCGGATCACCGACACGACAGACAACGCGATCGTTCGCTACGTCATCCTCTTCAACGATGGAACGACCAAGGTTCAGGGCGATGAGACCTGGTGTCCGTAGAGCGCGAGGGTTCACCCTCCTCGAGTCGCTGGTGGCCGGCGGCATCTTCTTCATCGCCGTCGTGGCGATCTCCCTCATGGCCGTCCGCGGAGCGACCAACGCCTCGCGGGGGCTCCGGTACTCGCAGACGGCCCGGGTCGCCACGCAGGAGATGGAGACCTGGTCGATGCGTGGCTACGCCGGCCTTCAGCTCGCCACCGGCGGGGTGACTCCCTGGAGCCCGGCCGCGTACCGGGTCTCGGAGCAGCCCGATGCGGGTGGCAAGCAGTACGACGTGACCGTCACCATCGTGGACACGACCGGTCCGCCGCTGGGTCCCCCCGGCGCGCTCCCCCCGCCCCAGCTCGGTACGGGTGGGACCGCCATCCCGTCCTACTTCGTCAACGTCCAGGTCACCTCCACGCCAAACGCGGAGGGCGGCAACCCCATCACGGTCAGCCAGAGCACCTATGTCAGCCCCAACTGAGCACAGGCGCGGCTTCACGCTGCTCGAGCTGATGGTCGCCGCGGCGGTGGGGCTCGTCATCCTCACCGCGGCCATGGCCGCGTTCGACCTGCAGAGCCAGTTCTCCCGGAACACCGAGCGGCTCCTCGGCACACAGGCCTCCGCTGGCCTGGGCCTCACCATGATGCAGCGAGATCTGGAGAACGCCGGTCTGCGCTTCCGCGGCGGAGCCCAGGTCGACGGCGGGGTGTCCTGGGCGGTGGTGGTGCGGCCCTACGACAACCTCGATCCCGCAACCCAGCTGAAGAACGATCCGCTGGGCGGGACCAGCGTGATCGCCGTCGCTCCGCCGGCCGCAGGCTTCATCCCCGGAACCGATGCCTTCGAGGTCCTCATGGGCGCGCCGGTGGCCAGCGCCCAGCGGCTCGCGGCATCGGTCCAGCAGGTGCAGTCCCTGGGCTACCCCGCCAATCAGCGTCTGGTGAAGATCAACCCGGACCCGTTCCACATCAACGAGCTCGGCGCCGCAGGGAGCCAGGCTCCGGTCCTGATGTTCTGGAACGACGACATCCACTGCATGGGGCGCCTGGTGGGTCCCAACACCCCCGGCTCGCCGGCGACGGTCGTGATCCAGTCGGTCGATCTCGATCTGGGCCTCTCGCCGAATGCCCTTCCCAACAACTGCCCCGCCCCCACGATGCAGGTGGAGATCCTCCAGCAGCGCCACCGCTACCTCGTGTACCAGACGGCCGGAAACGTCGTCCCGCCCGTGCGGCGTCCGGCGCGCATCG
>CAZDSB010000482.1:0-3901 GCA_964507515.1 uncultured Myxococcaceae bacterium | reverse complement strand
CCGGTTCACCTCTTCCGGAAAGGGAGACCAGATGTTGCCGGTCCGGAGCCCCGCCTCGACGTGGCCGATCGGGATCCGGCGGTAGAAGCAGGCCAGGGCCGCCACCAGCACCGTGGTTGTGTCGCCCTGAACCAAGGCCAGATCGGGACCTGCGGAGCCCAGCCAGCGATCGATTCCTTCCATCAACCGCGCGGTCAGCCCGGCCAGGGTCTGGTTGGGTTGCATCACGTCGAGGTCCGCCTCGACGGTGAAGCCGAACGTCTCCGTCACCTGCCAGAACATCTCCTTGTGCTGACCGGTGGCGACCACCGTGCATCGGAAATCGTCCGCACGACGAAGGGCCGCCACCACCGGTGCGAGCTTGATCGCCTCCGGCCTCGTCCCCATGAAGACGAGGATGTTCCTCGGTGCGCTCACGCTGCAGGCGTTCCCATCCGGCGGGCGAGGGCTTCCCGCCCGGCCGCCCACAGGAACTCGGTGTTGGTGGTCAGGTAACGCTTCCACATCTTTCGTGGCTCCATCAGGAGGCGCCAGGACCACTCCATCCCCGCGGCCCGAAGCCACCGAGGAGCACGCGCGACGTATCCGGCCAGGACGTCGAAGCTGCCGCCCACGCCCATCAGGATCGGGACGTCCAGGCGTGCCCGATGCCGCTCGAGGAAGACCTCCTTGAACGGCGACGGCATCCCCACGAAGAGCATGTGCGGTCGGCTCACGCGAATCTGCTCCACGATCGCCTCGTGGTCCGCCGCCGAGAAGTAGCCGTTGCGGTATCCGGCCACCACCAGCCCGGGATGCTTCTCGCGACAGGACTCGGCCAGCGCGCGCACCACCTCCTCGCGGGCACCGAGGAAGAAGACGCGCAGACCGCGGCCGGCGCCGTCCGCCAGGAGCCGGGACATCAGATCCACGCCGGTGACCCGCTCCGGAACGGGGGTGGAGGCCAGTCCCAGGGTCCAGACCACGGACATCCCATCGGCCAGGATCAGATCCCCGGCGCGGCACGCCTGCCCGAGCTCCGAGTCACGCCGCATCATGCAGAGGACGCCGGCATTGGCGGTCACCACGGTGTGCGAGGCACGCGGCCCGGTGCACCAGCCGAGGCAGCGCTCGACGGCGGAGGACATCGTTTCCGGATCGAACGGCAAGCCCATAAGCTCGGGGCGCGCGTGCTCAGGCACTGGCCCCCCGCCGCTCACCATGGGCCGCCATCCAGAAGGTCGCGCGCTCCTCGTTGACCCTCCGGGTGGCAGCTCGCTTTCCGATCCGCAACGCCAGATGCTGGTAGCGCCGCACGAATCGGCGGAAGTCCTCGTCCTCGTAGCGCGGAGCGCCCCGGAGCGCGCTCGAGAAGTATCCCCAGAGCATCGCCGCGCTTCCGTAGACGGCAGGATGGCGGGGCAAGCGGGAGACCGCGACCGCGAGATAGTAGAGGGGAGAGGTTCCCATGAAGTACTGGCCGAAGCCGGCCCGGACCCGTCCGGTCCAGATTCCCTTCTGGCTCGCCCCTTGAGGCCGGAGATGGATGAACCGGAGGGGCTCGTCACCCACGCTCTCCGCGAGCCACCCGAGCATGCGGGCCCGGTGACAGTCGATCCCGTCCCACATCACCTGGCGGACGAACCCGCCGATCTCGCGGAAGCAGGCCACCCGGTAGAACTTGGTCATCCCCACCGACATCTCGTCGCCGCAGATCTCGGGGACGAGCTGACCGGTGCGAGGGTGGACGAACCAGGGCTTGCCAGACGACGTCCCGAGTCGCGGTTCGCCCTCCATTCGCCGCATCAGCAGCTCGAAGTAGCGGGGTGGCAGATCCAGGTCCATGTCGAGCTTGCACACGTAGTCGAAGGCCTCGAGCTCGATGCCCTCCAGCCCGGCGTAGAATGCCTCGATGACCCCGGGGCCCACGCTCCTGCCGCCGCGGTCGATCCGGCGGACCACCTTCAAGAAGGGGAGCCTCGCGGCGTACTCGGCGAGGATCGCCGGCGTCTCGTCGGTGGACCCGTCGTCCACCACGATCCACAGCGCGGGAGCGACCGACTGGGCGGCGACGCTGTTCAGCGTCCGGCGAATGTACGCCGCCTCGTCTCGGCAGGGCGAAACGAGGAGGTACCGGCGGCCCACGTCCACGGCTCGAGTCTCCACGCGAGGTCGCGGATGGTAGGTCCCCGCCGGCGTCGGTGTCGACGGGCGGAAGGGACAGGTCGGGCTGCGGCATTCGCCCGGGGTGAGTCCTACCCACCTCGCAACTCATACCCATGGGGGTGGCTGCCGCAGGCCCGATGGTAGAACGCTCGTTCGGCGAGATGAAGCCAAGACGCCTGAGCATCCTCTACGTCTCCCAGATCCCGCCGAGCCCGGCCACCTACGGGGCGCAGCGGCGCATCCAGGGCTTGATGAGCGCCCTCGCCCGAGATCACGACATCGACGCGATCGCTCTCCTCCCGCGCGGACTGGACCCCGGTGAGGCGGAGCGGGCGATGCGTGACTACTGCCGCCACGTGGTGCTCATTCCTTCCCCCCGCTGGGAGGGACTGCCCCGGCGGATCGCCCAGGTGCGCGCCCTCGCCTCCCGGACCAGCTTCGAGCGGCGAATCTTCGACTCTCCCGCCATCGGCAGGGCCATCGGCGAGCTGATGAGCTCACGAGCCTTCGACGTGGCCAACGTCGAGTTCCCGTTCCTGGCACATCACCAATTCGACGGGGCCCCCCCCGGGGCTCCGGCGCCGCTCCGGGTGCTCGATGAGCATAACATCGAGTTCGACCTCGCCCGTCAGCAGTCGGGAGGCGAGCAGGGGTGGCTGAGGCGTTTCCACAACGCGACCAACTGGCCCAAGATCCAGCGCGAGGAGCTGCAGGCGTTCAGGACCTTCGACGGCGTCACCTTCTGCTCCGAGGCCGACGAGCGGCGCGCCCGGGACCTCGTCCCCTCGCTGCGCTCGGCCGTGGTACCCAACTCGGTCGACGCCGAGGAGTTCCGACCGGGGCCGCACCTTTCACCACCGGACGGCGAGACGGTGATGTTCTTCGGGGCCATCAACTATTTCCCGAACGTCGATGGGCTCCTGTACTTCCTGCGCGAGATCTGGCCGTTGCTCGAACGGAGCCATCCGAGGGCACGGTTGAAGATCGTGGGGCAGTCCCCCACCTCCGAGATCCTCGCCTTCCGCGGCCCCCGCATCGAGGTGACCGGGAAGGTGGATGATCCGCGTCCCCATCTCTCCTCGGCGGAGGTCACCGTCGCCCCGCTCCGCATCGGCGGAGGAACCCGTTTCAAGATCCTCGAGGCCATGGCCATGGGCCGCCCGGTCGTGTCCACCTCGCTCGGCGCGGAGGGAATCGACGCGCAGCCCGGCAGCCAGATCCTCATCGCGGACGATCCGCCGAGCTTCGCCCGCGCGGTGGGAAGGGTCCTGGACGACCGGGCGCTCGCGGCTCGGCTCTCCGCCGGTGGGCGAGCGCTGGTGGAGGAGCGATACTCCTGGACCGCGGCGGCCCAGCGACTGAACACCTTCTTCCACCGGTTGCTTGACTCCGGACGAGGTCGCGACTCGATGCACACCGTCTCGAGCGAGGGTTCATGGCCCGGCTGAGCACGCTCCTCACCGGCTTTCTGCTGATGGCATGCAGCCGCTCCGGGAATGCCAGCACGCCACCCGCCTCCAGTGCGCACCCTGCGCTGACGGCGCCGGGCGGGAAGGCCGCGCCCTTGAACTCCGGTGAATTGCTCCCCGCCGACCGGCTGACGGTATGGAAGCCAGGCGTCGCGGGTGGAATCCCCAGGCGCACCGCCATCTGCCGGACGCTCCGTCCACCTGCGGGAGACGCGACGAAGGCGATCCAGGACGCGATCAACGCCTGCCCCGCGGGTGAGGTCGTCCAGCTCTCCCCCGGCGCCTTC
>CAZDSB010000481.1:0-12234 GCA_964507515.1 uncultured Myxococcaceae bacterium | reverse complement strand
CCCGGAGCGGGTCGGGGCTCCTCCGGAACGTGCTGCTGCTCGGAGCGCTGATCACCATCGTCCTCTCGCTGGACACGACCGCGGTGATCCTCACCCCGCTGGTGGTGGCCGCCGTGCAGCGACTCGGGGTGCCGGCCCGGCCCTACGTCCTGGTCTGCGTGTTGGTCTCCAACGTCGCCTCGTTGCTGCTTCCGGTGAGCAATCTCACCAACCTGCTTCTCGCGGCCCACGTCCCGCCGGCCCGCTTCGCCGCTGCCATGGCGCTCCCGCAGCTGCTGGTGCTGCTCGTGCTCTGGGGCGGACTGCGCCTCGCCTGCCGGCGCGAGCTCCCGGCCTCGCTCGACACCGGTCGGCTGCCGCCGGCGGCGACGGTGGTCCAGGACCGGCCCTTCTTCCTCGCGGCCTGCGCCGTGCTGGTGCTGCTGGTGGTCGGCTACTTCGTGGGCCCCGCGCTCGGCGCGCCGGTCTGGCTCACGACGTTCGGCGGCGTCGCGGTGCTGGCGCTGGTGGGACTCGCGCGGGGGTGGTTCGGGCGAGCCGGCGTGCGGCACCTGTCGCTCGGCGTCTTCCCCTTCGTCGTGGGACTGTTCGCGCTGGTCCAGGCGGTGGAGAACCTCGGGCTCGACCGACCCCTGGCGCGCTGGCTGGCGGAGCCACGTCCGGAGCTCCTCGAGCTGGGGGCGATCGCCGGCGTGGCGAGCATCGCCTCCAGCGCGCTCAACAACCTCCCTGCGACGTTGCTGGTCCGGTCGTTGCTCGGCGTCTTGCAGGCGCCGGAGCGTGGGATGCATGCGGCCCTGATCGGCACGAACATCGGGAGCTGCCTGACGCCCCACGGGACCCTCGCGACGCTGCTGGTCCTCGCGGCCGCATCCCGCAGGGGCGCGGATCTGCCGCCGCTGGAGGTGGTGAAGGTGGCGCTGTGGCTCGTGCCGCTGATGCTGGTCGCCGGACTCCTCGGCCTCTGGGCGGTCGGCTGAGTGCGCGCCGGCCGCTTGGACACTAGGTTCCGTCCCTTCATGGCGCTTCCCATCGATCGACTCGCGACCGTGCTCGTGGTCCTCCCGTGGCTCGCGGCGTCGGCCGCGCAGCCCAGCGCCTCCCGCGGCGCGACGGCGTTCCAGGAGCGGTGCTCGGTGTGTCACACGGTGGAGCCCGGCGCGCCGGGCGGACAGGGTCCGAACCTGCGCGGGGTCGTCGGGCGAAAGGCGGCCACCAGCGGCTTCTCCGACTCGGAGGCGCTGACCCGCTGGGGACGCACCTGGACCCCCGAGCTGCTCGGCAAGTACCTGACGAACCCGAATGCGCTCGTGCCTGGGACCATCATGGTGGTGCGCGTTCCCGAGGCGCCCGTCCGCGCGGACATCGTCGCCTACCTCGCGTCGCTGAAGGCGGCGCCTGCCTCGACCCGGGCAGCGGCACCGGTCGCGTCGCAGGATGCAGGGGGCTCCCTGCCGCCGCCCGCCGCCTCCACGGCTCCCGGCGCTCCCGCCGGCGGCGTGCTCGTCGGCGCGGCTGCGTTCGGTGACTGGCGCTCCGACGCGCCGGGCGTGCGGCGGCTCATCCGGGTGGAGGACCTGCCGCAGCCGTTCGCCACCGGCTCCGCGCGCAACAGCCCCCGCGTCGTGCCGCGCCCCTCCGATGTCCGCCCTCGTGCCCCGGAGGGCTGGCGGGTGGATCTCTTCGCCGAGCGGCTCGAGGAGCCGAGGCAGATCCGCGTCGCGCCGGGAGGCGACGTGTTCATCGCCGAGACCGCTGCCGGCCGCATCCGCGTGCTGCGAGCCAGGGACGGCACGACGCGCGCCGAGGAGCGGTGGACGTTCGCCGACGGCCTCGATGGCCCCTTCGGGATGGCCTTCTACCCACCGGGGTCATCGCCGGAGTGGCTCTACGTCGCCGAGAACAACCGCGTGGTGCGGTTCCCCTACCGGACCGGGGACACCACCGCGCGCGGCCGCTCGGAGGTGATCGTCTCCGACCTCTCGCCCAGCACCGGCGGCCACACCACGCGCGACGTCGTGTTCTCGCTCGACGGCAAGCGGATGTTCGTCTCGGTGGGGAGCCAGTCCAACGTGGCCGAGGGGATCGGCAAGAGGAGCCCGGAGCAGATCCGCGCGTGGGAAGCGGAGCACGGGCTCGGCGCGACGTGGGGCTACGAGGAGCGCCGCGCGGACGTGCTGGTCTTCGATCCCGAGGGGAAGGGCCGTCGCATCTTCGCCACCGGCCTCCGCAACTGCGTCGGCATGGCCGTGCATCCCACCACCGGCGACCTCTGGTGCTCGACCAACGAGCGCGACGGCATGGGCGACGATCTCGTCCCCGACCACGTCACCCGGGTGAAGCAGGGCGCCTGGTACGGCTGGCCCTGGTACTGGCTCGGGAACCACGAGGATGCACGGCTCAAGGGACAGCGGCCGGACCTCGCGGGCAAGGCGACGGTGCCCGACGTCCTGATCCAGGCGCACTCCGCCTCGCTGGGGATGACGTTCCGCGAGGGAGACGCCTTCGCCGCCGAGCACGGGTCCTGGAACCGCGAGCGACGCACCGGCTACAAGGTCATTCGCATCCCGACGCGCGACGGCGTGCCCACCGGCGAGTACGAGGACTTCCTGACAGGCTTCGTGGTCGACCAGCGCAGCGTCTGGGGGCGGCCAGTCGGCGTGGCGGTGGCCCACGATGGCGCGCTCCTCGTGACCGAGGACGGCAGCGGGACGGTGTGGCGCGTCGCACCGGGTGCCCGGGCGGCGTCCCGCTGAGCATGGATGATGGCGCGGGGGTGCGCGGGCGAACGCATCCTCCGTTTCGGGGTGGGCGCGTGACGGGCGCCCGTGCTCTGCTGTCGCCGTGCGCCGGCGCGTGTTCGTTGTCACCGGGGAGTACGGGAGTAACCCCCGGTTCCTGACGCCGGACCGGCGCTCGACCGAGTTCCTCTCCGAGCCCGCCCCCGAGCCCGAGCCCGCCGAGCTCGCCCGCCTCTTCTTCCGCTACCCGAACCGGAGCGACGACGGCCGCGCGCGGCCCGCCGACTGGGAGCGTGACTACGGGCTCTCGGAGCCGGTCATGCTCACCGACCTGCTCGCCTCGGCCGGGCACCGCGCGCTCTCCAGCCTCCACGCCTTGCTCGGGGACAAGAGCTACCGAGCTACCTGTGAACGCGTGACCGATCTGTTCGTCACCTGCATGCCTGGGCTCGACCCCAACGAGCGGATGAACGTCGGCCTCGTGCCCCAGACGCTCCAGGCGCTGCTGCAGCTGTCGCGTCGTGCACGGTGCCAGTTCCTCGCCGGAACGTCCGACAGCGGTGCGTGGGCGTTCGCGCAGGCCGTGCGCGCCGCGCGGTCCGCGGAGAGAGGAGCGACCGTGCTGGTCGTCGCCGGACAGATCATCCCGTCCGGTTACGCGTCGCAGTACCAGATCCGGACCGTTCTCGGTGACCTCGACCAGGCGCGCGGCCTGGACATGCTCGTCGTCGGCGATCTCCTGATGGACTGCATGCGCCGCAACCTGGGTCTCTCGCGCCAGGGGGTGGAGGTGGCCCTGTCCACCATCTCGCTGCGCAAGTTCCAGGCGGCCGGCGCCTACCCCGCGGCGATGCTCTCGGGACGGCTGCCGAGGCGCAGCACCCGGCGCACGCCCTACTTCGACGGCGAGGACATCGCCGCCCCCTGCTGCGGCGCCGCGGCGACGCTGGTCACCTCCGACGAGGAGCTCGTCGCGCAGGTGCTCGCCAGCCGGTCGGAGCGGCACGCCGGATCGCCGGTGATGGAGGTGCTGGGAGTCGGGGAGGGGAGCAGCAACCCCAGCTTCCTCGAGCGGCAGTCGCCGCTGATCTTCGCCACCGCGATCCGCGAGGCCTTCGCCGCGACCGCGGAGGACGCGGGGGTCCGGCCCGCGACCTTTCCCGGCTCGGGCTTCGCGGTCGTGCACGACGCCTTCCCCAGCATCGAGCTCGCCTTCCTACTGGCGATGGGGCTCGAGTGGCAGCGCGCGGTGGAGCGCATCCGCGACGGATGGAGCAACCCCTACGGCGGCCTCCTGACCTTCGGCCACGCGCTGGGCGCCTCGGGCCTGGTCCAGGTGAACAAGACCCACCACATCTTCAGCGGAGACCGCCGCCATCTCCGGCCGATCCCCTCCGGTCCGGGGCCGATGCCGGGCACGCTCGCCTTCACGACCTCGGTGGGAGGCCCGCTCTCGCACATCGTCGTGTCGCTCTTCCGGGGCGGAGACGGGGAGCTGCCCCAGGCCGGACGTACGAGCCCTTCCGCGGAGTGGGTGGAGCGCCGCCGCAGGGTACGCCGAGCGCTGCCCGTCCACCTCGCGCGGGTGGAGCGCACCCTCGCCGGGCGGGGCCACCCCCTGCTGGTGGAGGGCGCGACCTACGTCAGCATCCGCAGCTGTCTGCGGGCGCTGACGCCGCCGGACATCGCGGGGCTGACCTTCGACGGGATCGAGACCCTGCTCCGTCCCGAGCACCTCGAGGAGGTCCGGCTCCGGCTCCGCTCCCTGGTCTCGCTCGTCGTCGCCGAGGCCGAGCGGCTGGCCTCCCTGTTCGACGTCTTCCGGGTCCTCACCGACGAGCTCGTCGCGATGGGCGAGGAGTGGAGGCAGGCGGGCTGGTTCTCCGCCGAGGCCGCGGCCATGCCACCCGCGAAGCTCACCGAGAAGCTCAAGGAGACCATGCGGGTGCCGCTCACGGTGCTCTGCGTGCGCGACCAGGGACGCGTCCGCCGGGTGGTGCAGTTCCTGCCCAGGAGCGGGCTCGGGTACGAGGCGCTCGAGCGAGTGGAGCTTCTCGTCGAGCGCGGGGACGAGGTGAAGCCGCTGGATGGAGCGGACGCGGCGCTCCTCCTTCCCTGGTGGAACGCGCACGCGCGGCGACGGTCCGATGCGCCGGCGCCAGTGGGGACCGGGGCGGACCGGCTCGAGGCCCTCCTCGGTCCCGGAGGAGAGTCCGTGGACGAGACGCCCGCGGACCTGATCCTCCTTCGCGAGTGGTCGCTCCCCGAGCCGCGCCCGTGGGCGCCCGAGCTCGTGGCGCCGGCGGGCGAACGGCCAGTGCTCCGGGCGGTGGCCTACGTCGCACAGGTGGTCCCGCCGGCCCCGGACCGGCTGGCCGCAGCGCAGGAGGCCCTCGCCGAGGCAGCGCGCGAGGCGCAGGGGTGGCTCCGGGCATGGCGGGTGGCATTCGCCCAGGCGGGGAACCGGCTGTGGATGACCGGCGCCTCGGCGGTGGCCGCCGACGCGACCGACGTCCTGCGGTTCGCGCGGGAGGTGGCGCGGGCGACTGCGGTGTCGGGCGTGCGCGTGCGTGCGGCGCTGGCCACCGGCTCGGGGACGCTGTTCGACGACGTGCTCGGCCGAGCCGCGGTTGCCTCGGACGTGACGGCGCGGGCGATCGACGCGCTGGGCGTCCTCGATCGGTCGATCCCCGCGGGCGCGCCTGGCCCCGGCGCGGTGCTCGCGCTCACCACGTCGGAGATCGACGGGCCGCTCGGTGAGGCCGAGACCTCGGGGTGGCACACCGCCGCGACGACCGAGGGCGTGCGGCTGTTCGTCCTCGAGTGACCCGTCAGTGCGTGGTGGCCACGCTTGCCGCGGGCGGCGTCGCACGCTGCGGGACGTCGGCGGTCGGCCCGGCGGCGCAAGTCACCGTGAGATGCATCGGGGTGTAGATGCCGAGGGTCAGTCCTCCCACCAGCCCGTTGAGGAAGGAGTGCTCCGTCTCGACCTTCGAGAGGCCATTCGGGCACTTGCTCTGGGCCTCGATCGGGTCCGGCCCCGCGAGTCCCCAGGCAAAGCCAGCGGCCCACTCCTTCTCGATCTTGTCGTTCCCGGGCTTCATCCCGGACTCGATCGAGGCGTGGTAACAGCCGGTGGACAGCAAGAACAGGAGTGCGGCGAGCGTCGTTCGGGACATCGGGCCTCCCTCGGGGTGAGAACCTGCGCTCCCCCATGCGCAGGACGGCCGGGGGAACCGTCACGGCCACCCGCTGCCCTTCGCTACACGAACCCGACCGCCGACAGGCCGAGGCCGAAGAGCAGGATGATCGTCGACCCGGCGAACCAGCGCAGCGTCTTGCGGTACACCGCGGGTTGGTCGTCCTCGATCTGCAGCGAGCGCCAGAGGGTCACCAGCTGACCGAGGATGGAGATCCCCATCAGGGACGCCGAGACGATGGCGGTCGGGTGCCACTCGCCCTCCAGCTCGAAGCCCCAGAAGCGCAGGAAGAGGAGCGAGAAGCCGAGGACGACGGTGATGGCGGAGATGACCCCTTGCCGGTAGCCGGCGGGCAACCCACGCGGGGCGGTGACTCCTGCCTCGCTCGCCTTCGGAAGGGAATCGTCGCTGGGCATGGGCCGCGCATTCTGACGACCGGCTCATGGCAGGTCCAACGCATCCCGACTCGCGTCACGGCAGCGACCCCCACGCTCGGGCCCCTAGAGCGCCGCTTCGCCGAGGAACTTCTCCTTCACTCGGTGGTCTCCGAGCAGCGCCTTGGTCTGGCCCGACAGCGTCAGGCGGCCGGTCTCCAGGACGAACCCCCGGTTCGCCAGCGCCAGGGCGTGGTGCACGTTCTGCTCCACCAGGAGCACGGTCACTCCGCGCCCGTTGATCTCGCGGAGCGCGTTGAACACCTGGCGGACCAGCATCGGCGCGAGCCCGAGGGACGGCTCGTCGAGCATCAGGAGCTTCGGTCGTGCCATCAGCCCTCGCCCGATGGCGCACATCTGCTGCTCGCCGCCGCTCAGCGTCCCCGCGTTCTGGCTCGCGCGCTTCTCGAGGATGGGAAACATCTCCAGGACCGTCCGGAGCGTCTCCTGCCGGTGCGCGCGGGCCTCGCGACCGTAAGCCCCCATGTCCAGGTTCTCGCGCACCGTCATCTGCGCCCAGAGCTGGCGCGCCTCGGGCACGAGCACCAGCCCTCGCTGCACGAGCTTGAACGCCGGCATCCCCGTCACGTCCTCGCCCATGAAGCGGATGGTCCCCCGCCGCGGCCGGAGGAGCCCGGCGACGGTCCGCAGGGTCGTCGTCTTCCCGGCGCCATTCGCGCCGACCAGGGTGACGATCTCCCCCGGCTCGACGTCGAAGGAAACGTCCCAGACGGCCTGGACGTCCCGGTAGAAGACGTCGATCCCCTGTACCTCGAGCGCCTTCACGCCTTCGCCTCTTCCTTGCTCTCGTCGCCGAGGTAGGCAGCCACCACTGCTGGATCGCGCAGCACTTCTCCGGGCCGACCCTCTGCGATCTTCTTGCCGAAGTTCAGGACGACCAGCCGGTCCGAGAGCCCGGCCACCGCGTGGACGTGGTGCTCGATCATCAGGATCGTCAGCCCGCTGTCGCGAAGCGCGCGCACGAGCACCATCGCCTGCTGGATCTCCGCGGGGTTCAGGCCGCCCATCACCTCGTCGAGGCAGAGCACCTCCGGACCGGTGGCGAGCGCCCGGGCGATCTCCAGGCGCTTCAGCTCGCCGATGCTCAGCACACCGGCCTTGGCCTGGGCGCGGTGCACCAGCTGCGTTCGCCCGAGCACCTCGTCCACCCGCTCGCGCGCCTTCGCTCCGCGCAGCTTCAGCCGGCCGAACAGGACGCCCACCCGGATGTTGTCTGCGACCGTCATGTCGCGGAAGGGCTTCACGATCTGGTGCGTCCGGACCAGCCCCCGGTTGACGATCTGATCGTTGCGCAGGCCCGACATCTCCTCGCCCCGGAAGCGCACGCTGCCGGTCGTGGGATGGACCGCCCCCACCAGGCAGGAGAAGAGCGTGGTCTTGCCGGCGCCGTTGGGGCCGATGACGCTGAAGATCTCCCCCCGCTGTACCTCGAACGAGACCGTGTCGAGCGCGAGCAGGCCCCCGAAGCGCTTGCTCACCGAGGACACGCCGAGGATGGGGGCGCTCTCAGCCGGCACCGCGCGCCTCCGCGATGGCCGGGGTCCGCCGCCGCGGCAGCCTGGACCACAGCCGCTCCCACAGGCCCATGATGCCCCGCGGCTCGAAGAGCATCACCACGATGAGCAGCCCGCCGTAGATGAAGAGGTACGAGTCGCGCAGCGTCGGGCTCGCCAGCAGCTTGATCTGCAGGTAGCTGAACAGCATCGCCCCGACCACCGGCCCGGCGAGCGTTCCCATCCCCCCGACGATGGGCATGAGCACGATGGTGAGCGACAGGCGGAAGTCGAAGATGCTCCCCGGGCTGATGTACTGGAAGTTGATGGCGTACAGGCTACCGGCCACCGCCACCAGCGCGGACGAGATCGCGTGGGCCTCGAGCTTGACCCGCGTGGAGTTCACCCCGAGCGCCTCGGCGCCGTCGATGTCCTGGCGGATCGACTCCAGCGCGAGGCCGAAGGCGTTCTGCTGCAGCCAGGCCACGATGGCCAGGGTCGCGAGCGCGAGCCCCACCATCGCGTAGTAGTTGGACTCGAAGTCGAAGGTCCCGGGCGGCATCCGCACGCCGCTCGAGCCGCCGGTGAAGTCGAGGCCCGAGGCGATGACCCGCACCGCCTCGCCCACGCCGATGGTGGCAATGGTGAAGTACGGACCCCGGAGGCGGAAGGTCGGCAGGCCCACCACCACGCTGAACGCCGCCGACAGCAGCGCGCCCACCGGCAGGGTGAGCCAGGGGGACCAGCCGGCGTTCGCCAGGAGCACGGTGGTGTACGCCCCGATGCCCACGAACGCCGAGTAGCCCAGTGACACCTGCCCGGCGAAACCACCGAGCAGGTTCCAGGCCGCGGCGAGCACGACGAAGAACGCCATGTTCCACAGGTCGTTCAGGGTTCCGCGCTCGGCAAGCACCGGCGCCAGCAGCAGCGCGGCGCCGAAGAGCAGGCCCGGCACGAGCGCTGGATGTCGCCGGAGCAGGCCCATCAGCGCGCCACCACCCGCCGGTCGAACATCCGCCACAGGCCGGGAAGTCCGCCGGGGGCCGCCACCAGCACGACCACCAGGAGGGTGAAGCTGATGGCGTCCTGGAACGAGACGGGGATCGAGGTGTACGCCGAGGCGAAGTTCTCGACGAAGGCCAGCACCAGCGCGCCCACCGCGACGCCGGTGAAGCTCTCCATCCCCCCGAGCACGATGATGCAGAAGGCCTTGAGGAGGAAGCTCCGTCCGAAGTCCGGCGTGAAGGCGTAGAGCGTCGAGAGCATGCTCCCGGCCATCGCCGCGAAGGCCGTGCCGATCCCGAAGGCCACCGCCGCGATCTGCCCGGCGTTCACCCCCGAGAGCATCGCCGCGTCCCTGTTCTGGGTGACCGCCCGGATCGCCTTCCCCAGGAAGGTGCGTCGCAGGACGAGGTTCAACCCCACCAGCGAGAGGATGCTCACCCCGAAGACCAGGATCTGCGGGATGCCGAAGCGCCCGCCGAGGAAGGGGACCGACTCCATCGTGTACGGGGTGAGGATGGATTGCGTGTCGCCGCCCCAGATGGCGTACGCCAGGTTCTGCAGCACCAGCCACAGCCCGAAGAGGAGGAGCAGGGACTGCATCGACGGCCCGGTCGACGAGCGCGGAAGGAAGCGGATGACCGTGGCGTAGAGCGCCATGCCGATGAGGAAGAACGCCGGGGCGACGACGACCATCGACAGGAACGGGTCGAGCGCGAAGCGGTCGTTGAGGGCCCAGGTCGCGTAGGCCGCCAGCATCATCAGCCCGGCATGCGCCAGGTTGATGATCCGCATCACGCCGTAGATGACCGCCAGGCCGTACGACATCGTCGCGTACAGGCCGGCGGTCAGCAGTGAGTTCAGGGCGACGACGACGAACTTCTGCACCGCGCCTCCCGCCCCGTTCGGGGCCTCACTTCGTGGGGATCGGCGCCACCGCTGGACCGGTGGCGTCCTCCTTAGGCCATACGAGATCCACCTTGCCTTCCGGCTTGTTCTGGGTCACCACGAACGGCACGTCCGCCTGGCCCGTCTTGGTGAAGGAGAGGACCTGGCCGGGGACGATGCTCTTCTCCAGCTTCAGCCCGGCGAGCGCGGCCCGGATCTTCTCGGGCTCGAGTGACCCTGCCTTGGAGATGGCGGTGAGCAGCGCCCGCACCGTCTCGTAGGCCATGGCGTGGTACCACTGCGGCTCCACGCCGGTCGCCTTCTTGTACCGGGCGTTGAAGTCCTTCACTTGCGGATAGGGAAGCAGGTCGGACCACCAGCCGCTGGCGAAGATGTAGTCGGTCGCCGGACCGAGCGCCTTGCGCGCCGCCGTGTCCGAGCCGCGCGCTCCGTGGGTCAGCATCTTGTGGTGCAGACCCATCTGCGTGTACGTGCGGTGCATCGCGATGAAGTCCTCGAGGTGCGAGTCGGCCAGGAAGAGGTCGGTCTTCGCCTCGGCCACGCGCTGGAGCAGCGGGTGGTAGTCGGTGGTGTTCAGCTCGAACTTCTCGGCGATGGCGACCTTGTAGCCAGGGTGGCTCTTCACGAAGTCGTTCACGCCCTTGGCGTAGTCGTTCCCGTGCTCGGTGTTCTCGGTGACCAGCGCGATGGTGAGCGGCGTCTTCAGCTTGCCCTGCTTCACCAGGTCATCGAGGAAGCTCATCTGCGTCTCGGCCAGGTGCTCCACCGGGGAGAGGGTTCCGAACACCCACTTGCTCCGGCCGAAGATCGCGGTCGCGCCCGCGCCGCCCGACAGGTACGGAACGCCGTAGCGATCCGGGACCACCGACTGGGCCTGGACCAGGTGCGAACCGTAGCCGCCGATGATGGCGTGCGACTTGTTCTGGGTGATGAGCTGTTCGACCAGCTGCGCGCTCTTCGCCGCGTCCGACGTGTCGTCGAGCAGCGAGAGGTTGATCTTCATCTTCTTGGCGCCGACCTGGATGCCGCCGGCATCGTTGGCCTCCTTCACCGCGAGCTCGGTGGCCTGCTTGTAGGCGCCGCCGATCTTCGACTCCTTGCCGGTGACGGGCAGCACCGCACCGATCCGGATCTCGTCCTGCGCACGCGCCGGGACGCCGAGGAGCAGAACCGCGAGCGCGCCACACCAGGTCAATCGCACCATGTGACCCCTCCGAACGGAATGTTGCAGCCGGGACCACGTACCACGTCCCGCCGGGCCTCCCGCACTCGGAAAACGAGCGACGTGGCCCACGTGACGGACCCGGCTGCGATCCGGACGGTCACGAACGTTGTTCATCGCGCGGTTCGCCGGAGGGGTCAAAACGGGTTGCAGATCGGGCAGTTGACGCGTAAATCGATCCGGTCGCCTGTCGCGCTGCGTCAAGCGTGGCCGGGCCCATCGCAGGGAGTCGTCCTCGTGAAGATCCTGGTGACCGCCAAGCGGGTCGAAGACCCCGAGTCGAAGATCAAGGTGAAGACCGACGGCTCGGGCATCGTGCAAGAGGGGCTCAAGTACAAGATCAATCCCTTCGACGAGATCGCCGTGGAGGAGGCTCTTCGTCTCGCCGCCAAGCACGGTGGCGAGGTGGTGGTCGTGAGCATCGGGCCCAAGGAGGTCCAGGAGCAGCTCCGCCACGCGCTCGCCATGGGCGCGACCAAGGCCGTCTGGGTGAACCACACCGGGCCCCTCGATCCGATGTCCGCCGCGGCGCTGCTCAAGGGCGTCATCGAGCGCGAGAAGCCCGACCTCGCCATCCTCGGCAAGCAGAGCATCGACGACGACCAGAACCAGACCGGTCAGTACCTCGCCGAGTGGCTCGGCTGGAGCCAGGCGACCTTCGCCTCCAAGGTGGAGTCGCTGGAGAGCGACGCGGAGAAGGCGAAGACACCCGCCATCCAGGTGGCTGCCGACGGGAAGAGCGCCCAGGTCGTCCGCGAGGTCGACAACGGGCTCTCCACGCTCACGATCAAGCTGCCGGCCGTCGTCACCACCGACCTCCGGCTGAACCTCCCGCGCTACGCCTCGCTGCCCGGCATCATGAAGGCGAAGAGCAAGCCGATCGACGAGCTCACCGCGTCCGCGCTCGGTGTGGACGCGACGCCCCAGGTCGAGGTGGTGAAGCTGTCCGCTCCTCCGCCGCGCAAGGCCGGGATCAAGGTCGGCGACGTGCAGGAGCTGTTCACCAAGCTGAAGAACGAAGCCAAGGTCATCTGAGGGAACGCGGGAGAGCCATGTCCACCGTCTTGATCGTCGCCGAGTCCCAGCCCGACGGAAGTCTCAGAAAGGCCACCCTCCACGCCATCGCCGCCGGGAAGGACCTGGCGCAGAAGACCGGGGCCCAGCTGCACCTCGCTGTCCTCGCCGAGAACACCTCGGCGCTCGCCGAGAAGC
>CAZDSB010000480.1:0-3088 GCA_964507515.1 uncultured Myxococcaceae bacterium | reverse complement strand
TTCGCACGGTTCCCGCTCGAGGCTCCGTCGCCTCCGCGGCGCTGGGTCGAGCGGGGGTATGACGTGCGCCGGTGGACGGAGATGCCTCGTGGCGGCCACTTCGCCGCGTGGGAGGAACCCGAGTTGCTCGCCCAGGACATCCGGGACTACTTCCGACCGTTACGAGGTGTCTGACACCTCGTTTGGCCTCGTTGGGAGTCTCGTTCGGTCGTAGGAGCGCGTGACATTCGGCGCTTCACGCAGGCGCTGCTTGTACGTCCGGTCGCACGACTGGCCGGAATGCGTACGCGGGGAAAGCCACGGAGAAGTCTCCATTTCTCCAGCGCGGGGATGCTACCGAGAACTTCGCTCGAAACGAGAGGTGCTCGTCCATGTATCTGGCTCGGACCTCTGCGGACGAAGCGTGGCACCACGGACGGCGGGTCCGCTTTGGACGCTCAGGGCGATGCTCCGGGTCCTGCGCCAGCACTCCTGCCGGTCCGAGGACTTGTAGATGGTCTCGACGACCCTGCGAGTGGATCGCTTCCAGCGCGCGCTTCAGGAATCGACGCCACGCGGCCGGCCGGGTGAACCTCGTCAGCGGCAGGGGACGTAGCTCCAGCGTCTCCTTCGTTGCGAAGCGTAGGTCGAATCGGTCGGGCACACGCGCCCTCGAACGAGCAGTCCATCGCCGGCTCCAATCGAACCAGCGAAACTGTCGAGCCGGTCTCCCGAAGAGCTCGGGTAGGCAGCTCAGACCGGGCCACTCTTCGCAGCGGCGGACCAGACCCTCCTTCACGCCGTGAGAAACGATGTAGCGAACCCGCTCCAGGACCGCGCCTTCATCGAGGACCGGCTCTGCCGAGTAGCGGCGCTCCCAGAACGAGCCCCGCCAGTTCATGAGAGCTCCTACCTTCTTCGACGTGTTCGAGAGCAGGTACTGCATGAATTGCGAGAGGTTGCCCCTGGGCGCTCGCAGGAGCAGATGCAGGTGGTTCGAGGCAAAGGTGAAAGCAAAGAGCTCCACCCCGAAGCGCCTCACCGCTCGGGCGAGTACGCCGCCGAGGACATCGTTTCTCCGCGTGGACGGACTGAGAAACAAGCGTCCTTGCAAGCATCGTACGGTCGCAAATTGAATCTGACTGGGATCATTTCTTCGCAGCGGCCAACCCATGTTTCGGCCCCCCCTTTCCGGACGCACCGAGCACGAACCAGGCCAGCGTCGAACGACCCGGCCTTCGAGGTGGCCTTACGAGGTGTCTGACACCTCGTTAGGGGACACCTCGTTAGGGACACCTCGTTAGGGTTCTGGTCAGTCCAAGCGCCCGTCCAGGAAACCGGACGCGATCAGCGCTAGAGGTGCGTCGGCTTCTTCATCAGCGACGGGATCCCGCGACGCCATGCGTCCGAGAGCCGCGCGACGGGGACATCCATCAGGCCCGAGACGACCAGCCGATCTCCGCCCACCGTTCCGACGCTCGCGAAGGGCACACCCGCCGCCTTACAGGCCGCGGCGATCTCCTCCTCCCGCTCCGGGGCATAGGAGATGACCACCCTCGAAGCGTCCTCACCGAAGAGGTACGCGTGCGGAGCCACCGACCCGACTGGCAGCGACACGGATGCCCCGACGGGCTTCTCCGCGTCCGCCATGCAGCACTCGGCAAGCGCCACCGCCAGCCCGCCCTCGCTCGTGTCGTGCGCCGACGCCACCTTGCGCGACCGGACCAGCTCACGGACCACCGCTTGAAGCGCCTTCTCCCGCGCCACGTCCAGCACAGGCGGCCGGCCGGCGATCTTGCCTGCCGTCATGAGGAGCCACTCGGAGCCGCCAAGTTGACCTCTCGTCTCGCCGAGCACGGCGACCTTGTGCCCCGGGGTGCGGAACACGCCGGCACACGTCGCGCTCACATCGGGCAGGAGCCCCACCACCGCGACCGTCGGCGTCGGCAGGATCGCCTTGCCCTCGGTCTCGTTGTAGAGGCTCACGTTCCCGCTCACCACCGGGACGTCCAGCTCGCGACAGGCCGCCGCGATCCCGCGCGTCGCCTCGGCGAACTGCCACATGATCTCCGGCCGCTCGGGGTTCCCGAAGTTCAGGCAGTCCGTCAACCCGAGTGGCTCACCGCCCACGCAGGAGACGTTTCGCGCGCATTCCGCCACCGCGAGCCGCGCGCCCTCGAACGGATCGAGGTAGACGAACCGAGCGTTGCAGTCGACCGCCAGCGCAAGTCCTTTGCCGGTCCGCTCGACCCGCACCACCGCGGCGTCCGCCGGACCGGGGCGCACCGCCGCCCCCAGCCGCACGGTGTGGTCGTACTGCCGGATGAGCCATTCCTTGCTCGCGATCGTCGGACGCGCGAGTAGCGCGAGCAGCGTCTCGCCGTGGTCTCGACCTGCCGCCACCGACAGCGGGTCGAAGGACTGCAGCGCATCCTGCTCGGCGGGTCGCCGCATCGGGCGGTCGTAGAGCGGAGCGCCATCCGTCAGCGGCGCCACGGGGAGGTTCGCGACCTCCTTCCCGCCGTCGAGGATCCGTACGCGTCCATCGTCGGTGACGCGCCCGATGACCGCCGCGTCCAGGTCCCACTTGTGGAAGATTCGGAGCACCTCGTCCTCGCGGCCCCGCTTGGCCACGATCAGCATTCGCTCCTGGCTCTCGGAGAGCATGACCTCGTAGGGGGTCATCCCCTCCTCGCGCCGCGGAACCTTCGCGACGTCGATCTCGATTCCGCTCCCCGCCCGGCCCGCCATCTCGATTGAGGAGCTGGTCAGCCCGGCTGCCCCCATGTCCTGGATGCCGACCAGCGCGTCGGTCTTGAAGATCTCGAGGCAGGCCTCGAGCAGGAGCTTCTCGGTGAACGGATCGCCAACCTGAACCGTGGGGCGCTTGCTCTCGCTGTCCTCGTCGAACTCGGCCGAGGCCATCGTCGCGCCATGGATGCCGTCGCGCCCGGTCTTGCTACCGACGTAAAGGATGGGATTGCCCACGCCCGCCGCCGTACCCTTGAAGATGCGGTCCGACTCGAGCACCCCGACGGTGAACGCATTCACCAGGCAGTTGCCGTTGTAGCTCTCGTCGAACGCCACCTCGCCGCCGACGGTCGGCACG
>CAZDSB010000479.1:0-5557 GCA_964507515.1 uncultured Myxococcaceae bacterium | reverse complement strand
CGCATTTCGCCTATTTCCTTCCCGATCCGAACTGGCTCGCAGTGGAGTCGACCAACAGCATCGACATCTCCTCGCCGACCGGGGACGCCATCGCCAGCTTCGGCTTCGCGTACGGCGTGGCCGTGCCGACGACGCTCGGCGGGGTCGAGGACATCGTCTGGATGGACTACGCGGACCACCAGGTCATCTCCACGGGCCAGATCGTCACGGCGGGACCCGGGCAGGAGCAGACCATCGAGTTCACCGGGACGTTCAAGACCACCGGGCAGCGGGTCCACGGCATCTTCACCGCCGGGGTCGGGCCACAGGTCATCCAGGTGTACCGGATCCAGGCGAACGAGGGTGTCTGGGCCGCCGACGGGTGCACGCTGCTCCTCGTGGACAGTCACATCACGTACACCGGCTGACCGTCGCCCGGGCGACTCGGGTCCTAGGCGACGCCGGAATGCTCCCGCCACTCGTGCAGGAGGTGAATGTAGTTCGCGCGCTGGTACGCGGACGGATCCGGGCAGGCCTTGAGGTTCATGCTCCCCCGGAGCTGGCGCACCGAGCTGTACTCCCGCTCCACCAGCCAGCGCTCCAGTCCCGCCCGGAGCGCGAGCAGACGTGAAGGGCCGTTCCGGAGCAAGGTGGACACGACCTGGACGACCGTCGCACCGGCCATCAGCGCCCGGATGGCGTCGACGACCTCGTGCACTCCTCCACTGATCGCCAGCGGGATCCGTCGCTGGGCGGAGAGGATCGCCAGCCAGCGAAGCCGGAGCGGAAGCTCCGAGCTGTCCGAGAGCCGGAGCACCCGCCTCACCTCCAGCGCCTCCACGTCGATCTCGGGCTCGAAGAGGCGGTTGAACAGCACCAGCCCATCCGCGCCCGCCTCCTCGAGGCCTTTCGCCACGCTGGAGACCGAGGTGTAGAACGGCGAGAGCTTCACCGCGACCGGGATGCCGATCCGGCTCTTCAGGGTCCGGACCAGTTCCAAGGTCTCCCGCTCCACCGCCGCCCCGTCGCGCGCCGGATCGGTGGGAACGGCGTAGAGGTTGAGCTCCAGGGCGCTGGCTCCAGCCTGTTCGATGAGGCGCGCGAAGTCGATCCACCCTCCGGGCGTGGTCCCGTTCAGCGAGGCGATCACCGGCACGTCCACCGCGGCGCGGATCTTCCGGATCTGCTCCAGGTACGCGTCGGGGCCGAGGCGGTAGTCCGCGGGCTCGGGCAAGAGGCTGGAGGCCTCGGCGGAGAGCTCGCGGTGCTGCTCGGTGGCCAGGAAGGTGGAGAGCTGTTCCTGGGTGATCTGCTCCTCGAACAGCGAGCGCAGGGTGATCGCGGGGGCACCGGCGTCCTCCAGAGCTCGTACCGTGCCCACCTCGTCGGCGAGCGGCGAGGCACCGGGCAAGATGGGGTGTGCAAGCTTCAGTCCCAGGTACTCGACCGAGAGATCCATGTTGGGGCTCACTCCGGAGTGACCGCGGGTGGCGGCCGGACGTCGGGGATGGCGGTGACCTGGGGCACGACGACCTTGGCCAGCTGCTCGTAGACGCCGTAGCGCTGGCTGACGTTCTGCTGCGCCCAGCCCAGCAACTGCTTGTACCGGTCCGGGTCCAGTGTCTCGGTGATGCGGAACCGGGCCTCCTGGCGCATGTACTCGCGCACCGGGAGCTTGCCGGGTCCCGAGTCGAGCACCAGCGGCGGCTGGCCGGCGACGATGCGCCGCGGGTCGAACCGGTAGAGGGGCCAGGTCGCGGAGTCCACCGCCCGCTTCTGCTGCTCGAGCCCGTGCACCAGGTCGTAGCCGTGGGCGATGCAGTGGCTGTAGGCGATGACCAGGGAGGGCCCGCGATAGCTCTCCGCCTCGAGGAGCGCCTTGACCGTCTGCGCGTCCTTGGAGCCGAACGCCACCTGCGCCACGTAGGCCGTGCGGTAGCCCATCGCGAGCAGCCCCAGGTCCTTCTTGGCAATCGACTTCCCGGCCGCGGCGAACTTGGCCGCCGCGCCGATCGGCGTGGCCTTCGACTGCTGACCGCCGGTGTTCGAGTACACCTCGGTGTCGAGCACCAGGATGTTCACGTCCATGTCGGTGGAGAGGACGTGATCCAGGCCTCCATATCCGATGTCGTAGGCCCATCCGTCGCCGCCGACGATCCACACGCTCTTCTTCACCAGATGGTCGGCCAGCCCGAGGAGCTTCCGCGACTCGAGCCCGTCTGGCTTCAGTTTCGATTTCAGGTCCGCGACCCGCTTGCGCTGTGCGGCGATGCCGGCCTCGGTGGACTGGTCCGCCTCCAGCAACTCGGTGATGAAGGCGTCGCCCAGCACCGCCGCTTGCCGCTTCAGCACCAGCTCCGCGAGGTGCCTCAGCGCGTTCGTTCCGAACCGGATGCCGAAGCCGAACTCCGCGTTGTCCTCGAAGAGGGAGTTCGCCCACGCGGGCCCCCGCCCGTCCCTGTTGACGGTGTACGGAGTGGTCGGGAGGTTCCCGCCGTAGATCGACGAGCAGCCCGTGGCGTTGGCGATGATCAGCCGGTCACCGAAGAGCTGGGTCAGCATCTTGATGTACGGCGTCTCGCCGCATCCCGCGCAGGCACCCGAGAACTCCATGAGCGGCTGCAGGAACTGGGAACTCTTCACGTCGAGTCGCAGCGTCGTCCGGTCCACCTCCGGCAGCTCGAGGAAGAAGTCGAAGGCCTTTCGTTCCTGCTCGCGCAGCGGCGGCTGGGGCGAGAGCTCCAGCGCCTTGTGACGTGGATTCGACTTGTCCTTCGCCGGGCAGACCTCGACGCAGTGGCCGCACCCGGTGCAGTCCTCCGGCGCGACCTGCACCGTGTACGCGCTGCCCTGCTGCCCCTTGAAGGCCATGGACTTGAAGCCCTGTGGGGCCAGGGCGACTGCGCCCTCCCCGTAGACCTTGGTGCGGATGGCGGCATGCGGGCAGACCAGCGCGCACTTGTTGCACTGGATGCAGAGCGGCGCGTCCCAGACGGGAATCTCCAGCGCGAGGTTCCGCTTTTCCCAGCGGGCAGTGCCCGTGGGCCAGGTCCCATCCACGGGGAAGGCGCTCACCGGGAGGAGGTCCCCCTTGTTCTCCAGCATCACCGCGGTCACCCGCCGCACGAAGTCCGGCGCTTCCGGAGCGACCACCGGTGGACGGCCTCGGCTCGCAGTGAGCTTGCCGGGCACGTCGACCCGGAAGAGCGCGGCGAGCGAGGCGTCGACGGCGGCGTGATTCCGGCGGACGACCTCGGCGCCCTTCTTCTTGTAGCTCTTCTCGATCGACTTCTTGATCTCGGAGATCGCCTCGTCCCGGGGCAGAACGCCGGAGAGCGCGAAGAAGCACGCCTGCATGACCGCGTTGATCCGCCCGCCCATCCCGGCGGCCTGAGCCACCTTGACCGCGTCGATGAGGTGGAGCTGCAGCTTCCGCTCCAGGACCGTCTGCTGGAACTCGCGCGGGAGCTGGTCCCAGACCTTGTCCGCCGGGTACGGAGCGTTGATCAGCACCACCGCGCCCGGCGCCGCGAGCTCCAGCACGTCCAGCCGATCGATCAGCTGGAACTGGTGGACGCCGACGAAGCCGGCCTGCTTGACCAGATACGACGAGCGGATGGGGCCCGGACCGAAGCGCAGGTGGCTGATGGTCATCGCCCCCGACTTCTTGGAGTCGTAGACGAAGTAGCCCTGCGCGGCGTGCTCGGTCTCCTCACCGATGATCTTGATCGACGCCTTGTTCGCCCCGACCGTCCCGTCCGAGCCGAGGCCGTAGAACACCGCCTGGGTCCGCCCTGGAAAATCGATCTCGAAGTCCCGCTGCCACTCGAGGGAAGTGCGGCTCACGTCGTCGACGATGCCGATCGTGAAGTGATTCTTCGGCTCGCTCCGTCCGAGATTCTCGAAGACCGCCCGCACCATCCCGGGGTCGAACTCCTTCGAGGAGAGTCCGTACCGTCCGCCCACCACCTGCGGCATCGGCCGCTCGGAGCGTGCCTCGGCGAGCGCGGTCAGCACGTCCAGGTACAGCGGCTCACCCGGGGCACCCGGCTCCTTCGTGCGGTCGAGCACGGCGACGCTCCGCACCGTCGCCGGCAGCGCGGCGAGAAGGGCCTGTGCGGGGAACGGACGGTAGAGGCGGACCTTCAGCACGCCGACACGCTCTCCCCTGGACAGGAGCCAGTCGACGGTCTCGTGTGCCACCTCGGCGCCCGAGCCCATGGCCACCACCACCCGCTCGGCCTCGGGGTGCCCGTGGTAGTCCACGAGGTGGTACCGGCGGCCGGTCAGCTGGCCCAGACGGTCCATCTCCTCCTGCACGACTGCCGGGCAGGCCGCGTAGAACGGATTGCACGCCTCGCGCGCCTGGAAGTACGCGTCGGGGTTCTGCGCGGTGCCTCGCAGGACGGGGTGCTCGGGGTCGAGCGCACGGCTCCGGTGCGCGGCGATCGCCCCCTCGTCCATCATCGCCAGGAGCTGCTCGTTCGAGAGCTCCGCGATCTTCGCCACCTCGTGCGAGGTCCGGAACCCGTCGAAGAAGTGGAGAAAGGGTACCCGCGTCCTCAGGGTCGCGGCGTGAGCGACCGCGGCCAGGTCGTGCGCCTCCTGGACCGAGCCCGAGGCAAGCAGGGCGAGGCCGATCTGCCGACACGCCATGACGTCCGAGTGGTCACCGAAGATGCTGAGCGCGTGCGTGGCCAGCGTCCGTGCCGCAACGTGCATGCAGAACGGCGTGAGCTCGCCGGCGATCTTGTAGAGGTTCGGAATCATCAGCAGCAGGCCCTGCGACGCCGTGAAGGTGGTCGACAGGGCTCCCGCCTGGAGCGCCCCGTGGATCGCGCCGGCAACGCCAGCCTCCGACTGGAGCTGAACCACCCGGGGGACGAGTCCCCAGACGTTGCTCTGGCCATGCGCGGACCACTCGTCGGCCAGCTCCGCCATCGTCGAGGAGGGGGTGATGGGGTAGATGGCGATGGTCTCGGACAGGCGGTGGGCGACCGAAGCCACCGCCTCGTTCCCGTCGACGGTGAGGAGGCGAGGCGGGTTCATGGTTTCGAGCGAAAGCACGCGACGTGCCCGCCCCGGCAGAGCGTCCAGCCCAGGAGGGGCGCGCAAACCGTGCGGGCCGGTGCGCGGCTCCGCACAAGGTGCGGCATGAGCCCGCGGACAGGCCGCCATCACGCGATCGTGTTCCTGCTGGCGGCCGCTGGGTGCGCGGCCACTCGACCGCCGAACGCCGGCGGCGAGGATGCACCGGTCGCGGTCGAGTTCCCCAGCGGAACGCTGCACCTTCATGGAGTGCTGTGGAAGCCCGCCGGGCACGGGCCATTCCCTGCGGTGCTGTTCAACCACGGCTCCGGAGGAGCGACCGCCGACGAGACCGCCCGGATGCCGATCCTGGAGGCAGCCTCGAAGCTCGCCCCGCTCTTCACCCGGCGCGGATACGCCTTCTTCTACCCCTTCCGTCGGGGGCAGGGTCCCTCCACCGACGCCGCTCCCTTCCTGCAGGATCGGCTCGACGCCGAGGAGCGCGCGCACGGGCGGGTGGCCCGCCAGCAGCTCCAGGACACCCTGCTGG
>CAZDSB010000478.1:0-20440 GCA_964507515.1 uncultured Myxococcaceae bacterium | reverse complement strand
CGATGGAGCCGATGGGCGAGGGGGTGAGGCCCTGCATGTGGTACGTGGCGGTGCAGGTCCCGAAGGTGATGTCTGCATCTCCCTCGAACGTCGAGCCCTGGTAACGGGCCCCGTCGAGGAAGCGCAGGTTCTTGGGATGGTAGACGAGGACGTCCAGCCCGAGTCCGAGCACGTCGGTGTCCGAGGTCATCGGCGTGATGTCGGGGATGGTGCAGATGTCGTCCGCGTCCGGGACTGCGGAGATCGTGCCGTGTCCGAGCACCGGACTGTTCGGCCCGCCCTCGTCGGGGTACGGCATGCTGTCCGACTTCACCCAGATGGCTCCGTCGGAGAACCCATCGAAGCGCCAGTTGTCGGCGTAGATGGGCGGGAGGACGGTCTCGCACCCCGCAGGTGGGGTGCCCTGCAGCGTGAACTTGATGGTGTAGCCCTGGAGCGGCGGACGCTGGATGAGACACGGAGCGGGCGCAGCGGTCGGGCAACCCGTGAGGGCGGTCAGCGAGACTGCGGCGAGGAGGACGGTCTGCAGGCCTGAGATTCTGGAGTGCATGGTCATCCTCTAGAAGGTGAAGCGCATGCTGAACCGGAAGCTGCGCACCGGCTGATAGTTGGTGGGCTTGCCCCAGTTGGGGTTGGTGTTGACGAAGGACGTGTTCTGGAACGGATCGGGCAGGACCACCTGCGCGGCCGCGCCCTGGACGTATCTCGGTTTCGGTAGTGACCCGTTCGGCGCCTGGATGCTCTGGACGTTCCCCGCCGCGCGGTTCTGGTCGAAGGTCAGGTTCGGATCGTAGCTGGGGAGGATCTTGACGATCTCGCCATTGGGAGCCGGAACCGTGCCGTTCGTTGCTCCGATGACCGGGCCGACGTTGTCGAAGGTGTAGTTGTTGTCGACGGTGATCGGCCGCTGCGAGTTGAAGAGGTTGAAGCCCTCGACGCTCGCGCTGAGGGTGCTGTCCTTGCTAATGCGGAAGTTGAACGAGAGCCGGGCATCCAGTGACGTGACCCAGGGAAGGCGCCCGCCAGAGCCTCGTTCGAGGATGTATGCCTGGCCCGGTCCGTAGGTGACCTGAGCTCCCAGGTAGTTGATGGGCGTTCCGGACGCTGCGGTGAAGGACAGGCCTGTGGTGATGCTGAAGGTCGGGACGATCACGAACTCCTTCGCGAGAAACACCTTGATGTTGTGGGTGACGTCGCCGGCGAGGTTCCCGTCCTGGTTCAGGAGCAGGGACTTCAGGTCGAAGGTGGAGTTCAGGTTCGGGTCGAGCTGCCCGTCCTCGGGACGGTACAGGCCGTCGTAGTTCCCGGTGAGGCGTGACCAGGTGTAGCTGGCCTGGGCCTGCCACAGGTCGGAGAAGGTCTTGGTGAAGCTCAGCGTGACCGCGTGGTAGGTCCGCTTTGCCTTCGGGAACGTGTCCGCGATGCCTTCACCGGGGTTGCCGATGAAGTAGGTGTTCGCCTCGTCATTGGACATGTCCTCCACCGTCCGGACCAGATTCCGGTAGGTGTAGTTCAGGCCCACCCGTGCGTTTGCGAGGACCTCGTACTCGGCGCCGGCCACGAGCTCGTCGTTGGCCGCCGACTTGAGATCAGGATCCACCGGCACCTGGTCTGCTGAGCCTTGGCGCCACTTGCGATTCGGTCGAAGCCCGGACGTGAGCCGCTTCGCGGCATCGCAGCGAGCGAGGCCGCCGATTCCCACCGGGTCGCAGTCGGTGTTCGAGTACCCGTAGATCTGCGGCTCGATGCTGAGCTCTCGGTCGGCGATGTCGAGGGGGATGTTCTCGTAGTACCGGCCGTAGTTGGCGTAGATCTTCGAGCGGCCCTGCTGCGTCGGATCCCACACCACGCCGATGCGCGGTGACAGCTGGTCCTTCAGCGCCATCCGGGTGATGCCATCCTCGCCGGAGAGGGCGAGCGTGTCGTAGCGAAGCCCGACGTTCAGGGTGACTTTGTCCATGATGCTCCAGCTGTCCTGGATGAAGAACCCCATGACGGTCGACTTGCTCTTCGCCGTGATGCTGTCGAGCGTGACCGCCGTGTCAGGCCCGGTGAGGTACCCGTAGCGCCGCGCCTCGTTCATCGCCGGCAAGCCGTCCGGGGTGCTGTTGCCCTGGAGGTACTGCCAGGCAGCCCTGCCGGTATAGGCCTTGGTGTGCTCGTAGTAGCTGATCGAGCCATCCACTCCGCCCTTGATGACGTGGTGACCGGCGCCGTTGACCAGGAAGGTCAGCACCCCGCGGCCCTGATAGCTGTCGAGCTTCAGTCGCTCGATGAATCCCGGCCCGCCGACGATGTAGCCGAGGAAGCCGCATTCGGCGGTGGCGAAGGGACCCGAGCACGCCTGGCGGACCGCCGCCGGGAGGTCGGGCTCGTCGATCGCGATGTTCCTCAGGTCGGCGGTGCTCTGGATGAGGCCCGGCGTGCCGGCGATCTTCCCGTCGGTGCCGGTGTTGAACTCGCTTCCATCCGCGGGCACGCCCTCGTCGAGCTGGTGGTGCCAGCCGATCCGCACGTCGAGGAGCAGCCGCTTGTCGAGGAAGCTGCTGTTGAGCTCGGCGTTGACGTTCAGCGAGTCGTCCTTGGTGGTGAGGTTGAAGACGTTGAATCCGCCACCGCCGAACAACCCCGGGTTCACCGGATTGCGTGCCTGGAGCACGCCCGGAACGCGGATGGGATAGTTCCCGTCGCCACCGCCGCTGGTCGGCGTGCCGGTGACGGCGAGGCTGAGTCGGTGGTCGGAGCTGATCAGGTAGGTCAATTTCCCGATGAAGTTGATGGTCTTCTCCGTTCCGAAGCGGCGACTCGTGCCACCTGGGATCGGGTCGTAGATGGGCTGACCGGTGACCGGATCGTTGACGAAGTTGCCGGAACCGTCGACCTGCGCCTTCTGGTAGGTCCGCGTGTACGAGTACCGCTGCGAGGCGTACTGGACACCCGCGAAGAACCAGAGCTTGTCCTTGATGATGTAACCGCCCAGCGTCGCGCCGAGGTCGTAGATCTGGTCGAGGTCGCGCCCGGCGAGGATCACCGGGGTTCCGCCCTGGATCGTGAGCGGACCGGGTGCGCCGGTCAGGCTCCCCGGCGTCCAGGTGCCGAAGACGGAGCCGTGGAACTCGTTGCCGCCGGACTTGGTCGTCGCGCTGAGGGCGCCGCCAAGGGTCCGGCCGTACTCCGGCATGTATCCACCGGTGATGATGTTCACCTCGTCGATGAACTCTACGGTGAGCGGAGAGCCGTTCACGCCGTAGGCCGGGTCGTTCACCGAGAGGCCGTCGATGAGGTACGAGTTCTCCGGGCTCTGCGAGCCGCTGATCGCGACGCCGTACAGGTCGTTCGCCGCGTTGGGCGCGGTTGCGGCGAGCGAGTCGAAGGACCGGTTCGCGCCGCCAAGGCCGTTGGGTCGGGACACGGCTAGGTTCCTGACGAAGTCGCTGTTCACCGTCGTGCCCACGGTGCTCGAGCCGACGTCGACCACCGGCGGAGTGCCGACCACGGTCACCGTCTCCGTTCCGGCGACCTCGGGGAGGATCTCGACGTTGAGGCGAAGTGTGCGGTCTGCCGCGACCTCGATCGCCGTACGGCTGTAGGGGCGATAAGTCTCCTTCTCGAACCGCAGGGTGTAGCTCCCTGGCGGCAGCTGCGGAACGCGATAGAGGCCGGATGAGTCGGTGACCACCACCTGCTCGCCTTGCAACGACGGCGAGGTCGCGGTGACCACCACGTCGGCGACGGGCGCGCGTGTCGACGCATCGACGACGTTGCCGGTGAGCACCGAGGTGCTGCCCTGTGCGAGCGCGGCGGGACATGCGACGAGGGCGGTGAGGACGAGCAGGGCCCGGAGACGTCCCGGTCCTCCGAGGCCCGGGACGCGGCGACGCAGCGTGATTCGATCCAAGTGACACCCCTCCCTGGGACTGCGTGATGCCCGGCAGAATGAGGGGTGAGAGGTTCCCGGGTCAGGATTGCGCCTGAACCAACCTTCACTGTGGTCCGTCCGTACCAGGCGGTTCGCGGGCGCTCGACGACGCTTCGCCGGAACGTGCAGCGAGGCGGCATGACCGTGCGGCGAGGGACGGCAACCGAACGTCAACGGCCATTGTCACAGTCATCGAGGGGGTCGTACTCAAGAGAACGACGCGCGCATGTCACTCAACGCTGCCCCGCAACTGCTGTCGGAGATCGCCGCACTTGCCGTTCGTGCCCATGACCGCGCCGAGTTCCGTTCCGGAACCCTCGCGTTGCTCCAGGGCGTCGTCCCCTTCGAGGTCGCCTTCGTCCAGAGCGGAGCGTCGACCGCAGGCCCCGAGCCGATCAGCTGGGGCCTTCCCCCACTCGCGGGACGGCTGCTCACCCGTCGAGCGGACACCGTCTGGAGCGAGCTCGCGGGCATTCGCGCCGCGGCGCTCGGAATGGGCGGCGTCGTCGAAGCCTCGGGCCTCGTCAGCGCCGATTCGGAACTGGGACGGCTGCTGCGCTCGGAGCGTCCCGTTCGCCATCTCTGTCTCGCCGCGCTCGAGGAGGGCCGCACCGCCCTCGTGCTGGGACGCGTGGGCGAGCCGTTCACGAGGCGCGAGCTCGAGCTCATCCGGCTGTCGCTGCCGGTCGTCGGGCTGGGCGATCGGCGGGCGAGCGAGGTGCAGGAGGCGCTCGGCGCTCGTCTCACGCCGCGCGAGCAGGAGATCTTCGATTACGTGAGCCGTGGCTACAACAACCGCGAGATCGCCTCGGCGCTGGGCACCTCGCACTTCACGGTGCGGAACCAGCTCTGCAGGCTCTTCCGCAAGGTGGGCGTGAGCGGCCGCTCCGAGCTGGTGGGGCTCGCGGCGATGGCCACCCGCCGCGCCCGCACCGCGTAGCCGCCGTCCCAGTTCGCGGAAGCGAACGCGCGTCCCGGAAGCGGACACGCTCACGACCGAGCGTTCCCGCAAACGAACGGGCCCCGCACCGCGAGACACCCCGGGGGGAGTGACTCCGGCACGGGGCCCGCCGCCCCTCGCCGCGCCCCAAGGTCGCGCGGCGAGGCGGGCCTCAGCTCACTTCAGGCTCGGATACGGCTGGTTGAAGAAGCAGACCCCGGAGGCGCCGAGGTAGTTCGCCACCGGCGCGGTCCAGGCATCCTTGTGGCAGCCCTGGTCGAAGGTGCTGAAGATGCCCGAGCTGAAGGGCTGCTTGAACGGATCGCAGTCCGCGTCGCTCTCGCATCCGACCGCCGGGGAGAGGGCCTGCACGGTGTACGCGGCGGTGCAGGCTCCGGAGGTGACACTCACGTTGGCCTTGAACTCGGCGTTCTGGAACGCGGCGCTGCCCAGCGATTCCATGTCGGTCACCGAGTAGGAGAGGAGGGTCGCCCCGCTCCCGTCGCTCATGGTCGTCAGGCTGGCCACGTGGCAGAGGGCATTCGAGTCCGCCTCCCGGCTGGTGAACACTCCGGCGCCGACGAAGTTCGCCGGCAGCGGGTCCACCGGCGGATCCGGGTAGGGCATCGCGATCGAGTGTGCCCGCACCTGGCTGTTGGCCAGGGTATCGAACACCCAGAGGTCGCTGGTCTCGTCCGGGTTCTGCGCCTCGCATCCCGCGGCGGCCGCGGCCGTGCGGGTGAAGCGCAGCACGTAGCCACCCTGCGCGGAGGGCAGCATCTGGCACTCCGGCTGGACGGCGGTGCCGCATCCGGTGACGGCGAGCAGCAGGCAGAGGAGCGTGGTTCTCATGGTCGTTTCCATGGCTAGAACGTGAACCGGAGGCTGAACCGGAACTGTCGGACCGGCTGGAAGTTGGTGGGAGTGCCCCAGGCGAGGTTCGGCACGATGGGCGTCGGGACGCCGTTTCGGTTGGGGAGGACGATGCGGATCGCGGCGCCCGCGGGAGAGGCCGGGTCCACGGTGGGCTTGGGGAGAGAGCCGTTCCCCTGGGGGAGCGGTGGTGCCGCGCACTGCCCGACCGGGCACTGTCCGCCGAACTCGGTGGGCACGCTGCCCTGCCGTGCGCCGAGGATCGCGCTGACCGTTGCCGCGGTGTAGTTCTCGTCCACCGAGATCGGCCTCTGCGAGTTGAAGATGTTGAAGGCCTCGACCGATGCGCTGACCACGCTGTCCTTGCTCAGCCGGTAGTTGAAGTTCACCCGCGCATCGAGCGAGGTCACCCACGGGAGGCGGCCAGCGCTTCCGCGCTCGAGCAGGAATGCCTGACCGGCGCCGTAGATGGGGTGCGCGCCCAGGGCGTTGATCGGCGTTCCCGAGTTGGCGTTGAACGACGCACCGAGCGTCGTGCTGAACACCGGGTTGAGCACGAACTCCTTGGCCAGGTACGCCTTGACCGCGTGGGTGACGTCTCCGCTCAGCGGGCCTTCCTGGTTCAGCAGCAGGGTCCGCAGGTCGAAGGTGGAGTTGATGTTCGGGTCGAGCTGCGGCGCTCCCAGCGCGTTGAGGCCCTGGGCATTGAACAACCCGTCGTAGTTCCCACGCAGCTGCGCCCAGGTGTAGCTGATCTGCGCGAGCCAGAGGTCGGAGAAGTTCTTGCTGAACAGGACGGTGACCGCGTCGTAGGTCCGCTTCGCGGTGGGGAACGAATCGGCGATGCCGCTGCCCGGGTTGCCGATGAAGTAGGTCTGCCCGTCGTTGTTGGACATGTCCTCCACCGTCCGGACGAGGTTCCGGTGGGTGTAGGTCACTCCGGCGCGGGCATTGGGCAGGACCTCGTACTCGGCCCCGGCGACGACCTCGTCGTTGGAAGGCGACTTGAGGTCAGGGTCCACGTACGAGGCGTAGGGTGGACCGGTCACGCCCCACTTCCTGTTGGGCGACTGGGTCACGGCGTTGATGAGGGCGGTCCCGTCGAGGCGGGTGTTGTTGTCACACCCGGTCCGGCCGACCACGAGTGGATTGCAGTCGTGCACCGCCTGGAGGGTGCCCTGCGAGCTGCTCAGCGCGCGATCCGAGATGTCGAGGGGGATGTACTCATAGTACCGGCCGTAGTTGGCGAAGATCTTCGACCGGCCCTGCTGCGTCGGATCCCACACCACGCCGACCCGTGGACTGAGCTGGTCCTTGAGGGCGATGCGGGTCTTCCCGTCCTGTCCCTCCATGGTGAGCGCGTCGTAGCGGAGGCCCACGTTGAGGGTGACCTTGTCCATGATGCTCCAGCTGTCCTGGATGAAGCCGCCGATGATGGTGGACTTGGTGGCGGTGTACGGCCGTGGCTTGTCGCTGATGACGTCGGTGTCGGTGATCTCCCCGAAGCGGCGGTAGTCGTAGACCGAGCCTGCGGGTCCGCCGAGGTCCTGCCCGTCCCGGTAGACCACCCCGCCGGTGTACGACTCGTCGTGGGTGTACTTGTTGATCTGTCCGTCGAAGCCCGCCTTCCACACGTGGTGGCCGAGCCCCTGCATCAGGTAGGTCAGCACCGCGCGTGCCTGGTAGCTGTCGAAGTTCAGGTACTCGATGAGACCGCCGGGACCTCCGGTCAGGTACCGGACCACGTTGCAGCTCGCGCCGGGCGCGGTGCAGGCAGTCACCACCGACGCCGGCACCGAGGTGTCCAGCTGATAGACCGGCGTCGGCACGCCCGCGGGTGACCGGACGTTCGGCACGCCGGCGAGGGTGTTCGGATTGTCGATGTCGTCCAGCGTGCTGCCGTCGCCCGGCAGGTACGAGTCGCGCTGGATGTGCACGCCGACCTTCACGTCGAGGAGCAGCCGCTTCTCCATGAAGGAGCTGTTGAGCTCGCCCGCGACGTCGAGCGCGTTGAAGCTCGATTTCGTCCACCCGGAGTTGTACGTGCCGAGGGTCAGGAGGTTCGGCGTGAAGGGGCTGCGGTTGTTGGAGCGGTTCCGGAGAGCCACGCCGCCGTCGCCGCCGCCGGTGGTGGGCGTGCCGGTGACGGTCAGGCTCAGCCGGTGGTCCGGGCTGATGAGGTAGGTGAGCTTGCCGATGTAGTTCCAGCTCCGCTCGTCACCGTTGCGCCGCTGGGTCGAGTTCTCGATGGGCTGGAAGGCTCCGTTGACGAGGACGTTGAAGGAACGGCTGTAGATGTAGCGCTGCGCCGCCCACTGCACGCCGGCGAAGAACCACAGCTTGTCCTTGATGATGTAGCCGCCGATCGTCGCCCCGATGTCTCCGAAGTTGCCGAGCTCGCGCTTGCCCTGGACGACCGGGGTGGCGCCGGCCACGACGCCGGGGGCGCCGCTCAGGCCGCCGGGAGTGAAGGTGCCCCAGACCGAGCCATGGAACTCGTTTCCGCCCGACTTGGTCACCGCGCTGATGGCGCCGCCGCTCGTGCGCCCGTACTCGGGCATGTAGCCGCCGCTCACGACGTTCACCTCGTCCATGAACTCCGCGGTGAGCGGCGTCCCGAGGGTGCCGAAGCCGGGGTTGTTCACCGAGATGCCGTCGATGAGGTACAGGTTCTCGGGCGAGGTCGCTCCGTTGATCCCCACGCCGTAGTAGTCACCCGACGCCTGTGGTGCGGTGGTGGCCAGCGAGTCGAAGGACCGGTTCGCTCCGGCGAGGCCGCCGGGCCGCGCCACCGCAAGGTTCCGCACGAAGTCCTGGTTGATGGTGGTGCCGGTGGCGCTCGATCCGATGTCGATCGTCGGTGGAGTGCCGACCACCGTCACCGTCTCGCTTCCGGCCGTCTCGGGCAGGAGCTCGATGTTGAGGCGGAGTGTCCGGTCCGCGGCGACGTCGATGCCCGTCCGCGTGAAGGGGCGGTAGGTCTCCTTCTCGAACCTCAAGGTGTACGTCCCCGGTGGCAGCTGCGGGACGCGGTAGAGCCCCGTGCTGTCGGTCACCACCACTTGCTCGCCCTGCAGAGATGGAGACGTGGCGGTCACCACCACATCCGCCACCGGTGCCTTGGTGGCGGTGTCGATCACGTTTCCTGTGAGCACCGATGTGCTGGCCTGCGCCAGCGCCACGGCGGGTACGAGCGCCAGCAGCAGCGCGCACGCTCGTCCCCGTCCTTTCGTTCCCAGCTTGGCTCTCTTCAAGAGCTGCCCTCCTCCCGACGAATGAGGAGGGAACTGTCGGCGTCGAAGGGCCGGGCGGTCAGGATTGCAGCTGGACTAACGCGGGCGTGGTGCGCCCGACCCACTCGGGACAGGTACACACGGATCCGGAGCGCACCGGAGGCCCAGCCCCGGACCTGACGCCGTTCAGCGGCCGGTCGCGCGGAGGCAGCTGGCCGCGAGCCCCACCAGCTCGGCGCGGGAGGAGACCCCCACCTTCCGGAACAGCCGGGCCAGCTGGTTCCTCACCGTGAGGGGCGAGGTCCCGAGCACCAGGGCGATCTGCCGGTTGCTGTAGCCGCGCTGGAGGTACGAGAAGATCTCCTCCTCGCGGGGGCTGAGGCGGGCCCCCAGCGAGTCGGCCAGGTCCGTGGCCTGTGCGTCCGCCAGGGTGAGCACCGGGAGCGCCAGGCGCAGCAGCTCGAGCTCCGGCCCGCGAAAGCCCGGGTCCACCTCGCGGCCGAGCACCACCGCCGCAGAGTCGTCCGTCAGCCAGCCGATGCACAGGGCGGTCACCCGCCGCTCCAGCTGGAGCAGCCGGAGCATCGGGCTCGTGGGCACCTCCGCCAGGAGCTGGAGCACCCCGTCCTCGGCTCGTCCGCGCAGCGCCCGGCACTCGATCCAGGACGCCCGCGCGTGTCGGGTGAGCAGCCGGACCAGCCCAACCGTGCCACCGAGGGAGACCGGTCCTTCGGGAATCGAGGGAGTGGCGACGAAGCCGAAGTCGAACGGAATCGCCCGCCGGAGCGCCGCCAGCGCCAGATGCCGGAACTGTTGCCGCCCCTCGCATCCGGTGCCCGCGCGGGCGAGCTCGGAGAGCACCCGCAGGCCCCGCGCTCCGGAGAGGAGCGGGGTGGGACGGAGATGCGACGCCTCGGAATCGTCGATCAAGCGCACGAGGCTCACTCTCCACGGGCCAGGTGGCCCGGCGCTTGTACCGGACGGACGCCCTGGGATCGGACGATCAGGCCGCGCGCGTGTCGGGTCCGGGACGGGGAGCGGCCATCCCGGCCAGACGGCGCGCGAGGTGGAACAGCGGCTCGGGGAGGGCGCGGTAGACGGTCCACCGCCCCCGTTTCTCGGACTCGACCACGCCCGCCTCCTTCAGGATGCGAAGGTGGTGCGAGACCAGCGCGTGTCCGATGCCGACCAGCAGCTCGAGGTCACACAGGCAGAGCCCGCGCTCGCCCGAGCGCAGCGGCCCGGTCCGCGGTCCTTCCCATCCGAGCAGCAGCTCGAGCATCCGGAGACGGTTGGGCTCGGCCACCGCCTTCAGGGAACGCAAGAGATCGTCGGCGCCCATGTCCTCCTCCGCCTCGCCCCGGCCGGGGGGCGCGTCACTTCAGCCCCGGGAACGGCTGGGTGAAGAAGCAGATCCCGACGTCCGGATCCCCGGTGAGGTAGTCCACTGCCCACGCGTCCTTGGTGCAGGCCACCGCGAAGTCCGGGTTGATTCCCGACGCGGGGCGGCCCGCGGTGGGATCGCCGAAGGGGTCGCAGTCCGCGTCGGTGACGCAGGTGCCGCCGGTCTGGGTCGGCGTGAGCGCCTGCACCTGGTAGGTCCCGGTGCAGGTGCCGAGCGTGACCTCCACCGTCGCCTCGAATTCCGCGCCCTGGTAGCGGGCCCCGCTCAGGAAGCGCATGTCGTGCGCGTGGTAGGCCAGCGTCGGCTGCCCGATGCCGAGCGGATCGATGTCGGTCTCCATCTGGGTCACGTCGGGGATGGTGCAGATGCCGTCCACCGGATCCTCGCTGAGCGTTCCCTTCCCGAGGACCGGGAGGTTCGGGTTGCCACCCTCCTGCGGCCAGGGGATGAGGTCCGACTTCATGTAGACGGCTCGATCGGTGTAGCCATCCAGCCGCCAGTTGTCCCCGAAGATGGGTGGCAGGATGGTCTCGCAGCCCGCGGGCGGCGTTCCCTGAAAGGTGAGCTTCATCGTGTAACCGCCCAGGCTGGGTCGCTGGATGAGGCACGGAGCGGGGGCGGCGCTCTGGCATCCGGCGAGCGATGCCAGGACTGCGGCGAGCACCACGGGTCGGAGCGGATGCATGGTCGGTCCTTGGTGGTTCGGGGAAGGGCGTCGCATCAGAAGGTGAACCGCGCGCCGAAGCGGATGGTCCGCACCGGCTGATAGAAGAGCGGCCGCCCCCAGTTGGGGTTCACCCCCGCGCCGATCGTCTGCTGCGTCGGGTCGGGCAGCGAGACGAAGCCCGGAGCCCCGTTGGCGTAGAAGGGCTTGGGGAGGCTCCCGTTTCCGGGCGCGCAGGTGGCTGGATCGGCGCTGGTGCAGACGCCGCCGAACTGCTTCGGCACCGTGCCCTGGGTCGCGTTGATGACAGGCCCGACGGTGTCGAAGGTGTAGTTGTTGTCGACGCCGGTCGGCCGCTGCGAGTTGAAGAGGTTGAACGCCTCCACGCTCACGGTGACCACGCTGTCCTTGCTCACGCGGTAGTTCACGCCCAGGCGCGCGTCGAGGCTGGTCACCCAGGGCATCCGTCCGCCGCTGCCGCGCTGGAGCACGTACGCCTCCCCCGGACCGTAGAGGACCTGCGCGCCGAGGTAATTGATGGGCGCGCCGGAGCTCGCGTTGAACGAGCCCCCGAGCGTGAGGCTCAGCACGGGGAGGATCACGAACTCCTTCGCCACGTACATCTTGATGGTGTGGGTGATGTCCGCGGCGAGCGGCCCGTCCTGATTCAGGAGCAGCGACTTCAGGTCGAAGGTGGAGTTGAGGTTCGGATCGAGCTGGTTGGTCTCCGGACGGTACAGGCCGTCGTAGTTCCCGCGGAGCTGGGTCCAGGTGTAGCTGACCTGCGCCAGCCACAGGTCCGAGAACGACTTCACGAAGCTCACCGTGGCCGCGTGGTACGTGCGCTTGGCCTTGGGGAAGGTGTCGGCGATGCCCTCGCCCGGGTTCCCGATGAAGTAGGTGTTCGCCTCGTCGTTGGACATGTCCTCCACCGTCCGGACGAGGTTCCGGTACGTGTAGTTGAAGCCCAGACGACCGTTGGGGAGCACCTCGTACTCGGCGCCGGCGACCAGCTCGTCGTTGGCGGCCGACTTGAGGTCCGGATCCACCGGCACCTGATCCGCCGCGGTCACGCGCCAGTACTGGCTCGGACGCACCGCGCTGGTCCGGCGGGTGTGTGCGTTGCACCCGGCGACGCCGTTGGCGAGGGGGTTGCAGTCGAAGTCGTGCCAGCCAAGCAGGCCCGAGGCGACGGTGAGCTCGCGGTCGGCGATGTCGAGGGGGATCTGCTCGTAGTAGCGGCCGTAGTTCGCGTAGATCTTCGAGCGGCCCGCCTGGGTGGGATCCCAGATGACGCCGATGCGCGGCGACCACTGGTCCTTGAGCGAGATGCGGACCACGCCATCGGCGCCGGCGAGGGTCATCGCGTCGTAGCGGAGCCCGAGGTTCAGGGTGACCTTGTCCAGGATGCTCCAGCTGTCCTGGACGAAGCCGCCCACGATGACCGACTTCGATTTCGCGTCGCTCAGGTCGAGGAAGACCGGCTGGTCCGGCGCCGAGAGATACCCGAAGTTGCGCGCGTCGAAGACCGCGTAGGGCTGCGTCCCTCGGGTGGAGCCGGGAACCGTGCTCTCCGGCACCTCCGTGTAGGCGTCGCGGCCGGTGTACGCCTTGATGTGCTCGTAGTACCCGATGTTTCCGTCGAGACCGAACTTGAGCACGTGGTGCCCGAGCGCGTTCACCAGGAAGGTGAGGAGGCCCCGGGCCTGGTACGAGTCGAGGACCAGCCGCTCGATGAAGCCCGGGCCACCGGTGAACCAGCCGAGGACCCCGCAGCGCGTGGCTGCGTCTGCGCCCGTGCAGACCTGCTGGACCGAGGTGGGCACCTGGTCCACCTCGGCGACGTTCCGGAGGATGCTGGGGTGCAGGATGTAGTTGGGCGTCCCGGCCAGCGTTCCGGCCTGTCCCACGTTGAATCCGCTGCCGTCTCCCGGAAGTCCCTCGTCGACCTGGTGGTGCCACCCGACGCGGACATCGAGCAGCAGCCGCTTGTCCATGAACGAGCTGTTGAGCTCGCCCACCACGTTGTACGAGCTGTCGTTGGTCTCGATGTTGCCGAAGGAGTTGAAGTTCGCTCCTCCGTAGACGGCCGCCGCGTTGAGCCCGTTGCGTGCCTGAAGCCCTCCGGGGAGGCGGGTGGGGAAGGACGCGCCGCCTCCGCCCTTCGTCGGGGTGCCGGTCACCGACAGGCTCAGGCGGTGGTCGCTGCTGGCGAGGAAGGTCAGCTTCCCGATGAAGTTGAGCGACTTCTCGTCGCTGAACCGCCGCTGCGAGCTGTTCGGGATAGGCGTGTAGACCACCTGCCCGGTGGCGGGGTCGGTGACGAGGTTGCCGCTGCCGTCCACCTGCGCGGAGTTGAAGCTGCGCGTCCACGAGTAGCGCTGGAACGAGGGCTGGATCCCGGCGAAGAACCACAGCTTGTCCTTCAGGATGTAGCCGCCGAGGGTCGCGCCGAAGTCGCCGATGTTGTGCAGGTCGTTGGTGACCGAGACCACGCCGGTGTTGCCCGTTCCGTTGCTCGCCGCCGCTGACCCCGCGAGACCGCCGGGGGTCCAGTTCCCCCAGATGGACCCGTGGAACTCGTTGCCTCCGGACTTGGTGACGGCGCTGAGCGCGCCACCCATCGTCCGCCCGTACTCCGGCATGTAGCCACCGGTGATGACGTTCACCTCGTCGATGAACTCGATGGTGAGCGGCGTGCCGTTGACGCCGTAGGCGGTGTCGTTCACCGCCAAGCCGTCGATGAGGTAGCTGTTCTCCGGGCTCTGCGAGCCGCTGATGCTGACCCCGTACACGTCGTTGCCGGCCTGGGGCGCGGTGGCCGCCAGCGAGTCGAAGGAGCGGTTCGCCCCGCCGATGCCGTTGGGCCGGGAGACGGCGAGGTTCCGGACGAAGTCCTGGTTGATGACGCTCCCGGTGGTGCTCGAGCCCACGTCGATGATGGGCGCGGCGCCGACCACCGTGACCGTCGCCTCTCCCGCGGTCTCGGGGAGCAGCTCGACGTTGAGGCGCAGCGTCCGGTCCGCGGCGACCTCGACTCCGGTCCGGTTGTAGGGACGGTAGGTCTCCTTCTCGAAGCGGAGCGTGTACGTTCCGGGCGGCAGCTGCGGGACGCGATACAGGCCGGTGCCGTCGGTCACCACCACCTGCTCGCCCTGGAGCGAGGGAGAGGTGGCGGTGACGACCACGTCGGCCACCGGGGCGTGGGTGGAGGCATCGACGACGTTGCCGGTGAGCACCGAGGTGGCACCGGTCTGGGCGCGGGCCGCCGCGGCGAGCGAGAGCAGCAAGAGGACGAGGCGCCGCGACTGGAACGCCGGCGCCAGAGACTCGACCGTTCGGTGCAAGAGACCCCTCCTCGGTTCGGCAAGCGAGGAGGAGGGTCGCAGCGCGGGCGCCGGCCGTCTGGATGGCGTTCGCCCCACGTGGCACGTGGTACGAGCGTCCCCGGCAGGGGCGCGGCGTGGTTCGGGTGAACTCTCCGGCGGCTACAGGCTCACGGGGACCGAGGAGATGCCCCAGATGTCGTGCGCGTACTGGTGGATGCTCCGGTCGGAGCTGAACCGACCCACCCGCGCGACGTTGAGCAGGGCCTTGCGTGCCCAGACATCGGGGTCTCCGGCGTAGGCGCGCGCGACGTCGCGCTGCGCGTCGGCGTAGGCGCGGAAGTCTGCGAGCACCAGATAGCGATCCTCGGTCAGCAGCGCGTCCACGAGCGGGTGGAACAGCTCCGGATCCTCCGGGGAGAAGAAGCCCGAGCGGACGAGGTCCAGCACGGCCTTCAGCTCGGGATCGCGCGCCGCCACATCGCGCGGGTGGTAGCCGCTCCGCAGCGTCTCGGCGACCTGCTCGGCGGTGAGGCCGAAGAGGAAGAAGTTGTCGGCCCCCACGGCGTCACGGATCTCGATGTTCGCGCCGTCCAGCGTCCCCACGGTGAGCGCGCCGTTGAGCGCGAACTTCATGTTCCCCGTGCCGGACGCCTCCTTGCCGGCGGTGGAGATCTGCTCCGAGACGTCCGCGGCGGGAATGATCCGTTCGGCGAGGCTCACCCGGTAGTTGGGGAGGAACACCACCTGGATCCCGGTGCGCCCGGAGTCGGCGTTCACCACCTCGGCGATGCCGTTGATCAGCCGGATGATGAGCTTGGCCAGCACGTAGCCCGGAGCGGCCTTGGCGCCGAAGAGGAACACCCGGGGATGGATCACCGCCGCCGGGTTCTCTCGCGCGCGGATCCAGAGCGCGACGATGTGGAGCGCGTTCAGCAGCTGCCGCTTGTACTCGTGCAGCCGCTTCACCTGGACGTCGAAGATCGCCGACACGTCCAGGTTCAGCCAGAGCGTGTCCCGGACGTGGTCGACGAGCTTCTGCTTGTTGGCCTGCTTCACCGCCCGGAACTCCTGGAGGAAGCCCACGTCCGCCGCCAGCTGCTCGAGGCGCTGGAGCTGGTCCAGATCCCGGACCCACCCGTCGCCGATCCGCGACGTGATCAGCGACGAGAGCCCGGGGTTGCAGAGCAGCAGCCAGCGCCGCGGCGTCACCCCATTGGTCTTGTTGTTGAAGCGCTCGGGAAAGAACGCGGCGAAGTCGGGCAGCACGTCGCGCTTGAGGAGCTGGGTGTGCAGCTCGGCCACGCCGTTCACGCTGTGGCTCCCCACGACCGCGAGGTGCGCCATGCGTACCTTCTTCTCCGGGCCTTCCTCGATCAGCGACATCCGCCGCAGCCGCTCGACGTCGAAGGGGAAGCGGATCTGCACCTGACGCAGCAGGTGCTGGTTGATCTCGTAGATGATCTCCAGATGGCGCGGGAGGAGTCGCTCGAACAGGCTCACCGGCCACATCTCCAGCGCCTCGGCGAGCAAGGTGTGGTTCGTGTACCCGAACGTGCCGACGGTGACCTCCCAGGCCTCGTCCCAGGGCACGTGCTTCTCGTCGACCATCAGCCGCATCAGCTCGGCGATGGCCACCGCGGGGTGCGTGTCGTTCAGCTGGATCGCGACGCGATCGGGGAAGGCGCGGAAGTTCTCGTGGCGCCGCAGGTAGCGGCGCACGATGTCCGCCAGGCTACAGGCGACGAAGAAGTACTCCTGCCGGAGCCTCAGCTCCTTGCCGGCCTGGTTCTGGTCGTTGGGGTAGAGGACCTTGCTGATGACCTCGGACTCGTTCTTCTCGACGACGCTGCGCTCGTAGTCGCCGTCGTTGAAGAGGCGGAAGTCGAACTCCTCCGAGGCCCGCGCCTGCCAGAGCCGCAGCGTGTTCACCGTCGTCACGCCGTAGCCGGCGACCGGCATGTCGTAGGGAATGCCGAGCACCGTCCTGCCGCCCACCCAGCGCGACGCGGGCGTGCCGTTGCGTCCCGAGCCGCGCTCCACCGTGCCGTAGAAGCGCACCGGCACCGTCTTCTCCGGCCGGACGATCTCCCAGGGGTTGCCGAACTTGAGCCACTCGTCGGCGCGCTCCACCTGGTGCCCGCCGATGAAGTCCTGCCGGAAGATGCCGAACTCGTAGCGGATGCCGTAGCCCATCCCGGGGTAGCCGTGGGTGGCCATGGAGTCGAGGAAGCACGCCGCGAGCCGCCCGAGGCCGCCGTTGCCCAGCCCCGCGTCGGGCTCGAGCTCGATCAGCGCGTCGAGGTCCACGCCCGCGCCGCGCAGCCCCTCGCGCGCGGCATCGAGCAGGCCCGTCGCGATGAGGTTGTTCCCCAGGGTTCGCCCGAGCAGGTACTCGGCCGACAGGTAATAGGCGCGCTTCGGGTCGAGCGAGCGGTAGGCCTGCTTCGTCGCCACCCACCGCTCGGCCAGCCGGTCCCGCACGGCCATGGCGACGGCCTGGAACCTGTCCCACGGCGTCGCCCGATCCGGGCCCTGACCGCGCGTGTACTGGACGTGGGCGAGGAACGAGCGCTGCAGCGCATGGGGGTCACGCCGGAGATGCGGCACCTCCGGTGTCGCGGGAGCATTTTCGGGCACGAGCCGGACAGGGCTGTCGCTCATCGTCGGCGTGGAACTCTAGCGCGCCGAGACCCTCGCCCGGAGGGCGCCGCCCAGGGGATCCCCCTGGACGTGGGACTTAGGTCGCATGGGCGGGCGTTCGCGGGACGTCCGCCGCCGTCGCTAGAGTCGGCCGTCACCGCCAGGAGTTGCCGGCCGGCCGTCCCTGCACCCGGAGTGTGCCCATGCGTGAAGCCTCCGACCCGTCCGCGGAACTCCCCGGCGACGCCTCGCCGGAGGGCTCGGCGCAGGCCGTGCCGGGGGTGACCCGGCGCGACCTCCTCCGCCTCGGCTTCGGCGGGGCCGCGGGCGGCCTCACCCTGGCGGGGCTGATCGACGTCCCGGCGGCGAAGGCCGCGACCGGGGCGATGAAGCTCTCCGAGGTCAACGAGTTCACCACCTCGTGCAACTTCTGCTCCTGTGGCTGCGGGATGGTGGGCACCGTCCGCGACGGGAAGCTCATCACGATGGAGGGGGACGTCGACCACATCGTGAGCCGGGGCTCACTGTGCGTCAAAGGCATCTCGATGTTCGCGACGCACGCATCACCCAAGCGCCTGACGACCCCGCTCTACCGGGCGCCGGGCAGCGACAAGTGGGAGGAGCTGAGCTGGAAGGACGCGGCGGAGCGAGTCGCCCGGAAGATCAAGAAGGTTCGCGACGAGACCTGGATCGCGACCGAGAAGGTCGGCGGCGTGGACGTTCCCGTGAACCGGACGGACTCGATGGCCTTCCTCGGGGGCGCGCAGAACACGAACGAGGAGTGCTACCTCTTCCAGAAGGCCGCGCGTCTTCTCGGGATGCCCTTCGTCGAGCACCAGGCTCGACTTTGACACAGCCCCACGGTCCCCGGTCTGGGGGCCGCGTTCGGTCGCGGGGCGATGACCAACCACTGGGTCGACATGCAGCATGCCAGGACGATCCTGGTGGAGGGCAGCAACGTCGCCGAGAACCACCCGATGGCCTTCAAGTGGATCCGGGTCGCCCAGGAGCACGGGGCGAAGATCATCCACGTCGACCCCCGCTACACCCGGACGTCCGCGACGGCGGACGTCTATGCCCGCATTCGCCCGGGCACCGATGCGGCCTTCCTCAACACGATGATCAACCACATCCTCGTCCACAAGCTCTACGACGAGGACTTCGTCACCACCCACACCAACGCGCTCTTCCTCGGCGACGTGGAGTTCGACTTCAAGGACGGGCTCTTCTCCGGGTTCGACGAGAAGAAGCACGCCTACGACACGAGGACGTGGGGCTATCAGCTCGACAAGAAGGGGAAGCCGAAGCTCGCGAAGAGCCTGGATGACCCGCACTGCATCTTCACCCGGCTCAAGTCGTTCGTCTCCCGATACACCCTCGAGGTGGGGGAGCAGATCACCGGCGTCCCGGCGGCGCAGATCCGCGAGATCGCCGAGACGATGGCGAAGAACCGCCCGGGAACGATCCTCTACGCGCTCGGCATGACCCAGCACACCACCGGCGTGCAGGGGATCCGCGGCTTCACCATCCTCCAGATGCTGCTCGGCAACCTCGGCAAGCCGGGCAGCGGAGTGAACGCGCTGCGGGGCGAGCCGAACGTCCAGGGCGCCTGCGACATGGGCGTGCTCAACAACTACCTGCCCGGCTACATGGACTATCCGTCCGCCACCGAGCCGACCCTGGATGCGTGGACGAAGAAGAACGGGACCGGAGACCGCCGCTTCCTGGTGAACATGCTCAAGGCGTTCTTCGGGGACGCGGCCACGCCCGAGAACGATTTTGGATTTGCCTGGCTGCCGAAGAAGGCGGTGGGCAAGAACTACAACACGCTGTCGATCTTCGAGGACGCCTTGGCCGGCAAGATGAAGCTGGTCTGGATGGTCGGGCAGAACCCGGCGGTCACCACGCCGAATCTCAAGATGACCTTCGACGCGCTGGACAAGATGGAGACGCTCGTCGTCCAGGAGATCTGGGAAACGGAGACCGCGGCCTTCTGGAAGCGTCCCGGCGTGGACCCGAAGACCATCCAGACCGAGGTCTTCCTCCTCCCGGCCGCCTTCTTCATGGAGAAGAACGGGACCATCACCAACTCCGGCGGCCTCGTGCAGTGGCGACACGCCGCGGTCAAGCCGCCCGGCAAGGCGCTCCCCGACGGTGAGGTGGTCGACTACGTCTTCCGGCGCGTGCGCGATCTGGTGCACGAATCGAGGGCCCCGAAGGACGAGATCGTCAAGAAGGCCTCCTGGACGTACCTCTCCGCCGAGGACGTGCTGAAGGAGATGAACGGCTTCGCGCTCCGTGACCTCCCCGACTCGAAGCTCAAGGCCGGCGAGCTCGTGACCAAGGTGGGGGACCTCAAGGCGGACGGCTCGACCTCCGCCGGCGCATGGCTCTACGCGGGCGTCTTCGCCGGCGGCGTCAACCACTCGAAGCGCCGCGACTCGAAGACCGATCCCGGCGGCCTGGGCATCTATCCGGGCTTCGCCTGGACGTGGCCGAACAACATGCGCGTCCTCTACAACCGGGCGTCCTGCGATCGCCACGGCAAGCCCTATCCGGACAGCAAGCCGCTGGTCTGGTGGGACGAGCAGGCCAAGAAGTGGACGGGGTACGACGTGCCGGACGTGCCCAAGGTGACCGACGGCCCCGGAACGCCCAACGGGCAGCGCGCCTTCCACATGAACGCCGAGGGTGTGGGCCGCCTCTTCGCCGCGGTGTACTCGGATCCGGACAACTCGGCCGATCACGGCGACAGGGACAGCCCGGTTCCCCGCGACGTCGGCTACGTGCCCAAGGATGGTCCTCTGCCGGAGATGTACGAGCCGGTCGAGAGCCCGGTCGAGAACGTCCTCCACCCCAAGGTCGCGTGCAACCCGACGCTCAAGTATCCGCGCGTCGCGTCCCATCAGCCGATCGGCAAGGCCTCCGAGTTCCCCTACGTCCTCATGACCTCCACGGTCGCCGAGCACTGGTGCGCGGGCTCGACCACCCGCAACATCCCGTGGCTCAACGAGCTGGTCCCCGAGCCGATGATCGAGCTGCCCGAGAGCCTGGGGCAGAAGCTCGCGGTGAAGAGTGGAGACTGGGTGAAGGTCTCCTCGGCCCGAGGCGAGCTCACCGTCAAGGCCGTGGTCACCCCGCGGATGAAACCCATCCGCTCCAACGGCCGCGAGGTGACCATCGTCTGGATGCCCTACAACTGGGGCTTCCAGGGTCTGTCCACCGGCCCCAGCGTGAATCACCTCACCATCGACGCGACGGACCCGGGAGCCGGGACGCAGGAGACCAAGGCCTGCCTGGTGAACGTGGTGAAGATGCGCGACGGCGTGCCAGCGGGCCGCGCTCCCCGAGGGAGGGTGTGATGGACGCGCCGGACTCCTCGAAGGCCAGAAGCACGCTGATCGACATCACCAACTGCATCGGTTGCCACGCCTGCC
>CAZDSB010000477.1:0-4666 GCA_964507515.1 uncultured Myxococcaceae bacterium | reverse complement strand
GCCGGCTCTTGAATCTGCGCTTCATGGAGTGACTCCTTCCGCCACGGGGCGGATCTGGTTGTGAAGGGCCCGCGCATGCGCGCCTGGCCCGTAGAGAGCGATGCCCAGCCCGACCAGCGCCACCATGACCGCGAGCACCGTGGCCGTGGTCAGCCGCGTGACCCACCTCTCGAAGCTGGAGATCGACGGGTTCATCGGATGGACGTGTTGAGCTGGAGGATCGGCATCAGGATGCTGAAGGCGACGAAGGCCACCGCGACGCCCATGGCGACGATGATCAACGGTTCCATCAGCGCGGTCAGCGCGCCGATCCGCACGCTGACCTGATTCTCGTAGCTGTCGGCGACGTTGAGCAGCATCTCCTCCAGCTGCCCGGACCGCTCGCCGATGGCGATCATGTGGTGCACCAGCGGCGGGAACTCGCCCGAGCGCTTCAGCGGCCCGGCGATGCTCTCGCCCTCGCGGATCGCATCCCGTGCGTTCTCCACCACCGCGGAGAGCACGCCGTTGCTGATCACGTTCTTGGTGATGTCCATCGAGGTGAGCAGCGGCACCCCGCTCCGGAGGAGCGTGGCCAGGGTCCGGCTGAACCGGGCGATGGCCAGCATCCGCACCAGGCTCCCGAAGATCGGCGCCCGGAGCACGAAGCGGTCCCACACCGGCCGGCCCCTGGGGCTGGCCTTCCAGCGGAAGAAGGCCACCACCGAGCCGATCACCACCGGGAAGATGAGCCACCAGAAGTCGGCGAAGGCGTTGCTGGTGAAGATGAGGAGCCGGGTGGTCCAGGGCAGCGCCACCTTCATGCTCTCGAAGATCTTGGTGACCTTCGGCACCACCACCGTCATCAGCAACGCCAGGATGCCGATGCCGATGATGGACATGATCACCGGGTAGATGAGCGTGCCCAGGACCTTCTGCCGGAGCTTCGCCTGTCCCTCGGTGAAGTCGGCGAGGCGCGCCAGCACCGCGTCGAGCGCGCCCGAGGCCTCGCCGGCCCGGACCATGTTCACGTAGAGCGAGCCGAAGATCTTTCCGTGCGTGGCGAGGGCGTCGGCGAGCGAGCTGCCCTCGTTCACCCGGGTCTTGACGTCGGACACCACCCGCTTGAGGCGCTCCTTCTCGGTCTGGTCGACCAGCGCGGTGAGCCCGTCCACCAGGGTCACCCCGGCGTGGAGCAGGGTGGAGAGCTGGCGGGTGAAGATCGCCACGTCGTCGGAGCTGATCCGCCCCCGGACCAGCTTGCCCAGCTGGACGTCACGGCTGCCGAGCGAGGGCTTCGCCTGCGCCACCGCGGTGCCATTCTGCCTGGGACGAGCCGGCGTCGACTCGCGCTCGGCCACCACGTCGGTCAGGAAGACCCCCGAGCGCTTCAGCTGCTGGCGCAGGGAGCGGCTGCTGTCGGCCTCCAGCAGGCCCTTCACCTGCTTACCGGCGGGGGTGAGACCTCTGTACTCGAAGACCGGCATGGGACGTCAGATGTCTTCCTGCGTGACGCTCAGCACCTCGGCGAGCGTCGTCTCGCCGGCCAGGACCTTGCGTGCGCCGTCGTCGAGCAGGGTGAGCATTCCCTTCTGCACGCCCGTCCGCTTGATGCTGCTCGAGTCCACGTTCTTCAGCGTCAGCTGGCGGATGTCGTCGTCGATCATGAGCAGCTCGTAGATCCCCGTCCGGCCGCGGTAGCCGGATCCGCCGCAGGCCTCACATCCCTTTGCCCGGTAGATGGTCGGGTTCCCGGCGCGCACAACGGCCTCCGGGGTGAGCGCCACCTCCTTCAGCTCCTCGGCCGTGGGGCGGTAGGGCTCGCGGCAGTGCGGGCACACGCGGCGGACGAGGCGCTGCGCCATCACCGCCATCAGCGAGGAGGCGACGAGGAAGGGCTCCACGCCCATGTCCACCAGGCGGGTGATGGCGCTGGCGGCGTCGTTGGTGTGCACCGTGGAGAAGACCAGGTGGCCGGTGAGCGAGGCCTGGATGGCGATCTCGGCGGTCTCCCGGTCGCGGATCTCGCCCACCATGATCACGTCCGGATCCTGCCGGAGGAAGCTGCGGAGACCGGCAGCGAAGCTCAGGCCGATCTTGGGGTTGATCGCCATCTGGGAGATGCCGCGGAGCTGGTACTCGACGGGGTCTTCGACGGTGAGGATGTTCAGGTCGGGGGTGTTGATCCGGCTCAGCGCGGCGTAGAGCGTGGTCGTCTTCCCGGAGCCGGTGGGACCGGTGACCAGGATGATGCCGTGCGAGCGACGGATCACGGCATCCATCCCGTGCATCGTGTCCTTGCCCATCCCGATGTCCTGGAGGTCGAGGAGCGTGGTGTTCTTGTCGAGGAGACGCATCACGATGCGCTCCCCGAAGGTGCAGGGGATGGTCGACAGACGGATGTCGATGTCCCGGCCGGCCAGCTTGATGCGGATGCGTCCGTCCTGGGGCAGCCGCTTTTCGGCGATGTTCAGCTGCCCCATCACCTTGACGCGGCTGACGATGCTGTTCTGGTACCGCTTGGGCGGCTTGATGATCTCCTGGAGCACGCCGTCGATGCGGAAGCGCACCAGGAGCTCGCGCTCCATCGGCTCGATGTGGATGTCGCTCGCCCGCTCCTTCGCCGCCCGGAAGAGGAGCGAGTTCACCAGCCGGATGATGGGCGCCTCGTCGTCGACGTCGAGGAGGTCCTGGGGCTCCTCCAGCTCGTGGGCCAGGCTCTGGAGGTCCTGCGCCTCCATCTCGCCCACCAGCTGCTCGGCCTCGTTCACCGCGCGGTCGTAGAGACCGTTGATCGCGTCGACGATCACTGCCGCGGTGGCCACGTGTGGCGAGACGTTCCGCTGGAGCAGCATCCGCGCGTGGTCCAGCACGGTCGTGTCCAGCGGGTCGGCCACCAGCAGCGCGACCGACTCGCCATCCAGCCGGAGCGGGAGGATCAGCGCCTGCTTCGCGAAGTTGATGGGCACCTGGCGCACCAGCTCGGCGTCCACCGAGTCCAGTGCGACCTGCGCGTGGTACGGCAGGTCCAGCTGCAGCGCGAGCGCCTTCGCCACGTCGTCGGCCGACACCGCCTTCCGCGCGACCAGCACCTCGCCCAGCCTTCCCCCCTCGTCGGCCTGGGCGCGGAGCGCCTCGTCCAGCGCGGCCTCGCTCAGCCCGGCGACGGCGCGGAGGATCTCCCCGAGCGGACGCCCGACCGTGGAGGCCTGCGTGGTGGAGGGTGAAGAACGAAGCTCGACGGGTTCACGCATGAGGATGGTTAACGGGGCTGGACCTCCAGCCGCTCGTTCGAAGGAGGAGGCTGGGGCTGCTGTGGAGGGGGCGCCTGCTGCTGATAGCCCGAGGGCGGCGGCGCCTGGCCCGCGCTTCCGGGCGCGGGAGTGGGCGTAGGTGCTGGGGTCGGCGTGACCGTGACCCCGGGGCCGAGCGGTCCGGTCGGAGCCGGGGCCTGCTCGCCGGACTGGAGGAGGTCGCGACCGATGTCCGCGGGAGCGGTGGGCTCGGCCGACGGCTGCGGCTGGCGGGGAGCGCCCGGACCGAGCTGACCGGGACGGAACACCTGCTCGCCGGGAAGTCCCGGCCCCCCGTTCTCGATCTTCATCTCCTCCTTGAGGACGATCTGGTTCATCTTCGCCAGCGGGCCCGGCTTGCGGCCGAAGTCGATGGGAACGTCGTAGCCCGGCACCTGCCCGTAGAACTCCTCCACGAAGCGCTGCCGCTCGGCCATCTTCTTCTCGAAGATCCGCCGGAAGTCCGAGGTGTCCCGGATGATGTACGGGGTCAGGAAGAGCAGGAGGTTGGTCTTGATCTTGTGCCGCGAGGTGTCGCGAAAGAGGTAGCCCAGGAGCGGGATGTCCCCGAGGATCGGGACCTTGCCCACCGACTCGATGGTCCGCTCCTGCATGATGCCGCCAATGACCACCGTCTCCTGATCCTTGGCGACCACCGTCGTCTTCGCGGTGCGCTTGCTGGTGGTGGGCCCGAGCACCGGGTCGGTGGAGGCGATCTCCTCGGTGCTCTCGTTGATCACCATGCGGATGTAGTCGCTCGCGTTGATCTGCGGCTTGATGTTGAGCTTCAGCTCGACGTTCTGCCGGTTGATCGGCGCGTAGTACGAGCCCAGGCCGCCGAGCAGCGAGCCCGCGGTCGCCAGCGAGCCGGTGGGGAGAGTGGTCCCGGTCCCGGTGGGCAGCTGGGGCGCGAAGCCGGCCTGAAAGGGCACGTTCTGGCCCACGGTGATCTCCGCCTCCTCGTTGTCGCTGGTGAGGAGGTGGGGCGTGCTGAGCACGTTCACGTCCGAGCTCTGCTGCAGCGCGTGCAGCACCACGCCGAACGCCGGGATGTTGAGCCCCAGCTGGCTGAAAGCCGGGATGGTCGGTCCCTGGAGGCCGGCGAGGAAGCCGCCGTACGAGGCGAGGTTGGTGAGCGAGAACGACGGCGGCACGCCGTTGGTCGTGTACTTCGTGCCGACGATGCCCACCGCCTGCCCCTGGTTGGTGTTCACCGTGTAGCCCTGGTGGAGGCTGACGCCGAACTGCGTCTGGCGGTCGAGGTCCACCTCCATGATCACCGCCTCGATGAAGACCTGACGCCGCTGGATGTCGAGCTTCTCGATGACCCGGACCAGGTTCTTGAAGTCGCCCTGGCTCGCCACCACCACCAGCGAGTTCGTCGCCTTGTCCGG
>CAZDSB010000476.1:0-11277 GCA_964507515.1 uncultured Myxococcaceae bacterium | reverse complement strand
TCCCAGCTGGCCTTGAGGTCCAGCATCATCGCCTGCAGCGGCGCGGCGAGCCGGATCCCCGCTCCGGCGAGCACCTCCGTCTGGACCTCCGTCGGCGCATTCCCCAGCCAGGTCAGCCCCAGCGCGTTCGCCAGCCTCCGCGCCGGGTCGATGGTGCAGACGAGCGTGCTCCGCCCCAGCGCCGCCGCGCGCATCGCCACCGCCGCGGCCAGCGTCGTCTTCCCCACGCCCCCGGCGCCCACGCACACCAGCACCCGCCGGCGTCGAAGGACGTCCTCCAGCGACGGCGCGCTCACCGGAGCCCCTCCGCCAGCGCGTCGCCCAGCGAGACCAGCTCGCCCCGTTGCACCTCCGGCGTGACCAGGCGCCGCAGCTGCACCAGCGGGGCATCCACCGCCCGGAGCCGCTCCATCGCCTGCTCCGTCCGCTGCGCGTCCTCCTCGTAGGTCTGCACCAGCGCCGTGAGCCCGGGTCGGCCCGAGACCGCGGCGACGTCCGCCGCACCGAAGCGCGATCGCACCGCCTGGTTCAGCACCACCGCCCCGACTCCGATCTTGAGATCTCCCCGCAGCGCCTGGGCCAGCTCCAGGGTCTCGTTGACCGGCAGCTCCTCCGGAAGGCTCACCAGCACTGCGGAGGTGACCACCGGGTCGGTCAGCAGGTCGTGCATCCAGCCGGCCTCGGTGGCCATCGGGCCGGAGGGCAGGGCGGAGAGCAGGCTCCTCGGCACCCCGAGCAGGGTGAGGGCATGGCCGGTTGCGGGAAGATCCACCACGATCCGGTCGAAGCCGCCCGGCGCATCCGGCCACTGGCGCACGTGCCAGGCCACCTTGCCCAGCATCACGGTCTCCGCGAGGGCAGGGATGAACCGCAGAAAGTAGCGGACCATCCGGTTCTCGAACACGGCGCGGTACACCCGCTCGAGCCGGATCTTCGAGAGGACGTACTCCCGCATCGCCGCGTCGGGCTGGAGGTCGACCATCGACAGGTTGGCCTCCACGGGCGTGACGTCAGGTCCGACCTCGGGGTGGCCGAGCATGCGGCCCAGCCGCCCTCCGGCGTTCACCTCGCAGAGGAGCGTCCGCAGACCCGCCGCAGCGAGCCGGAGCGCCAGCGACGCGGCGACGGTGCTCTTTCCCACGCCCCCCTTTCCGGTCACCAGCAGGAGACGCCTGTCGAGCAGACCGGACATGGAGTTCGGGGAAGGAGCGCCGGACCGTAGGGAGCAGCTCCGCGGCCTGTCAACGGCGTCGCGAGCGCGCTTGACACCTCCCCTGCGCGCTGCGAAGTCCCGGCCCGAAGGGGCGCCATGCTGAAGAACAATCCGGTGGTCAAGAGGCTGGTCGAGACGGGCGAGGAGCGGGTCGGAAAGCTCGCCCAGGCGCTCCTCTCCAACGAGCGGTTCGTGATGGCGATCCAGACGCTGATCCAGCGCACGCTCTCTGCGAAGGGCGTGCTGGACAAGAGTCTCCGCTCGGCGCTGGCGGCGATGAACCTGCCCTCGACCGAGGACGTGGAGTCCCTGCGGCGCAAGATCGCCGACCTGGACGCGACCCTGAGCCGGATCGAGTCCAAGCTGGAGAAGGTCCCGGAGCAACCCCGCTGAGCCCCGGCACGTCCCCGGTGCGGAGGATCGCCTTCGTCAACGAGAAGGGTGGCACGGGGAAGACCACGCTCGCGGTCCACGTCGCTGCGTGGATCGCCCGCGTCCGGAAGCTCCGGGTGCTCCTGGTGGACATGGATACCCAGGGCCATGCCGGAAAGACGCTCGGCCTCGACGTGCGAGAGATCCGACCGAACGTCTTCGATTTCCTGACCGACCCCTCGATGGACCTGGCAGCCGTCCGACACCCCACGGAGGTGCCGGGGCTCGCGGTGGTCCCCGCGTACAAGCAGATGGCGGGGCTGGCCGCGGCGCTGGGCAGCGCTCCGGACGCAGCGCAGCGGCTCGCCGAGCGGCTCGACGCGTTCGGCTCCGAGCAGGACGTGGTGGTGCTCGACGGTCCGCCGTCACTCGGCCTGAGCGTGACCTCCATGCTCGTCGCGGCCACCGAGGTGGTCGTCCCCGTCGCCCTGACCTACCTCGCCCTCGACGGATGCGCCGAGGTGGCGCGCTCGGTTGAGCGGGTCGCCGCGGAGTACCGGCGGCCGGGTCTCCGGGTCACTGCGGTCGTTCCGATGATGCACCGGCACACGGCCCTCGCCGAGGCGGTCCGCGAGCGCCTCGAGGCCTACTTCCCTGGACGGGTGACTCCGCCCCTGGGCGTCAACGTCGCCATCGACGAGGCCCAGAGCCACGGCAAGACGGTCTGGGACTACGCGCCCCGCAGCAGGGGAGCCCAGATGATGACCGCCGTCGCCGAGGCTGTGTGGGCGCTCGGCGAGGAAAGTCTCTAGCTCGGCTTCTTCTCCAGCGCGTCCAGCCGCCGCTCCAGCTCCTCCAGGCGGCGGGTGAGCTGCCCGAGGTCGGAGCCGAGCGCGGGCAAGTTGCCGGTGACGCTCTCCACCAGCGCCTTCACCCGGTCGTCCGCGCGACGCTGCCAGTCCTCGATGGTGCGCTGGCCGGCGCGGAGCAGGTCCTCCTTCAGCTCGCCGCTGCCGCCTTCCTCGCGGCGCAGGAGCCGGTCGAGGCGGGTCTCGGCCTCCTCGCGGATCGAGGCGACCCGCGGGCTGACCTCCTTCTGGATGAATCCGGAGAGCGCGTCGCCCGGGCGGCGGATGATCTCTCGCAGCACGCTGAGCGGCATCTGATTCTTCTTCTTCTCTTCCTCGAAGATGATCTGCGCGAGGGTGACGGAGGTGAGGTCGTCCTTGGTGCGGTTGTCGACGATCTTCACCTCGGCGCCCTGCTTGATCATTTCGGCGATCTCGTCGAGCGTGACGTACCGGCTCTCCACCGTGTCGTAGAGCTTCCGGTTCGTGTAGCGCTTGATGATCTTCGGCTCGCGCGCCGCGTCGTCCTGGGGGGGATGCAGCTGTTCGGGTTCAGTCATCGATCGTGTGTCGCCGTCGTGAACGGTGGGCCCGCGACTTCTGCCCGACCATGCCGCGCTGCAGCGCCTCCCTGCGGACGCCAGGTTCCGGCTGGATAGCAGCACGGTTTGGCTCAGTGCAACAAGGTGGAGGGGGTGCACCTACACGGGGGGCGGGCGGGCTTCCCCTGGTATTCTCGCGGGTTCCAGCCCTCCGTCGGCACGGACCCGTGATCATCGCCTGCACGCAGTGCCACACGCGCTTCAAGGTGCCCGACGGCAAGGTGACCGCGCGGGGGCGGAAGGTCCGCTGCTCGCGCTGCCATCACACGTTCCGCATCTACCCCGACTCGTCCGCCGAGCAGGGGGGCGATCCGGCGCCTGCCGCAGCGCGTCCGAGGGGCCCCGATCCGTTCGAGGCCTTCGGACCCGAGGGCACCTCGGAGATGGAGAAGACGCCGGCGCGCGGCACGACCGTCTCGGCGCTCCTCGCGGGGATGGAGCCCTCGCCCAGCGGGGAGGACTTCGACGTCGACGTCTCGGGTGTCGAGGCCGCGAGCACCGAGCCGGCGTGGAACTTCCCACCGGCCCCGTCGCGTCCGGCTCCCGCCACTGCGGCCGCGGCCGCCTGGGAGCTCGAGCCCCCGGAAGCGTCGCCGCCTCCGCCGCCCCCGGCCGTCGTGAACCGGGCCCCGGTTCCGGTGCGCCCGCTGCCGCCGGAGCCCGACCCGGAGCACGACCCGATGGCGAACACGGCGCTCGAGCTCGACATCGTGCCTCCCGGTGATCCGGTCTCGGTTTCCGCGCCCGCTCCGGCGGCGCCGTCGGGACTCGCGGGGCTGTTCGACGATCACCCCGCCGATGACCTGACGCCGGCCCCCGGGCCTGCGGCTGCGGCCGGCACGCCGCCGGGACCGCCGGGAACAGTTCCCCTCGGCCCGGAGCTTGCCTCGCTCGCGGGCTTCACCCCGGCGTGGGGGCTCGCCGCACCCTCCCGGGCGCTCTCGGTGGACGGAACACTCGCCACTCACACGCCGAGCCTCTCCCCCGCATCGGACCCGGAGTCGCCACCTCCCGAGCCGCAGTTCGGCGGTGCGGGGACGGTGCTGGACGATCTGCCCTCGCTCGAGCCACCGGCGTCGCTTCCGGCGCATGGCGAGCTGGAGCTCGATTCCGGCACCGGCGCGCCGGACTGGAGCGAGATCTCCCCGACGCACCTGGGGGGCAACGAGATCCAGCTCGTCTCGGATCTCCCGACCATCGACCTCGACCGCCGTCCGCCGCCCGCGCCGGAGCCCGCGTCCGGGGCGGACTGGTCGTTTCCCGTCGCCGCGCCCGCGCTCCCAGCCGAGCTGGCTCCTCCGGCCGGCGGCTGGTCCTCCGCGCCGCCTGCCCCGGCGCCGGCGCCCGTCGCGCCCCCGTCCGAAGCGTTCTCGGGCGCGGGATGGGACGACCCCTTCGCCGAGCTGCCCGCTGCCGCGCGTCCGGCCGCGCCGCCCGCGCCCGAGCCGGCCCTCAGCTCGCCCCGCGGCCTCTCCCCCAACTCCGTCGTGCTGGACGAGGCGCCTCTCCCCGGTACTCCCGGACGCGACCACGGGTTCTTCGAGATGCCCTCCGGCGCGCCGGCTCCCGAGCCGTCCGGCGCGCTGCTGCCCGACATCCCCGATGCCGCCGAGCCGGTGGCCGCGCCCGTGCCGCTCACGACCTCCGGCCCGCTTCCCACCATCTCCAAGCCTCCGGGTCGGATGCGGCTGGGCCTCCAGGAAAGCGACCGACCGGGAACTGCACGGCGGGTGAGCGCGGTGGTCCTCAACGTGGGCCTCGCGGCGCTCCTTCTCCTCGTCGTGGTGGGTGTGGTCTCCAGCTGGGCGACGGCCGGCCGCGTGGATGGCGCGTCGCTGTCGCCGCGGCGGCTGCTCCAGGCGCTGCGGCCCGGGATCGGCTTCAGCCCGGTGGAGGTGACGCCGGGCACCTACGAGACGCGCTCGGGGCGATGGCTGCTCTACGTCCGCGGGCGGGTGCTCAACCGTGGCGCGCCGTCGGGGCGAGTCCGGGTGCGCGCCGAGGTCTGGGATGGAGCGCAGGCGGTGAAGACCGGCGAGACGCTCGCCGGCGCCATCGCGACACCGGAGGAGCTGTGGCGCGCCGCGACCCCCTCCGAGGTCGAGGCGCTCCGCTCGCGTCTGCTCGGCGCGGCCACTCAGGTGAAGGACGGCCAGGAGGCGGACTTCCTGGTCATCCTCGACGAGGCTCCCCGGGACCTCTCGGGTCTGCGGCTCAAGGTCTTCGCCAGCGTCGACCACTGAGCCAGGTCGCTGATGCTCGCAGGGGTGCGCGAGCCAGCGTCAGCTCTTCCGGGAGTCGCCGTCCTTCTCGCGGTCACGCGGAGCCTTGAGCGTGCGCTCCGCCTTCACGTCGATGAAGCCCTGCCCCCGCGACGCCTTCTTGAACGAGTCGACGAACTTCCCTAGCGAGTTCCCGAGCGCGGACATTCGCGAGGCGGAGAACACCACCAGCAGCACGAAGCCGATGACCAGCAGCTCTCCGAACCCGAGACGAGGCACGGCGCCACCATCCCCCGCGCCGCCGGAGGGCGCAAGCGGCTTGACCTCCGAGGCATCCGGCCGGACGCTCCCGGCGCAGCGTGCGCATCCTCGGTCACCGGGGCGCGAGCAGCGACGCGCCGGAGAACACCCTCGCCGCATTTCTCCTCGCGCTCGAGCAGGGCGCCGACGGCGTGGAGCTCGACGCGCGGCTCTGCCGCTCGGGCGAGGTGGTCGTCTTCCACGACGAGCGGCTCGAGCGCCTCACCGCAGGACGGGGCCGCGTGGCCGACACCTCCTGGGACGCGCTCTCGCGGCTGGAGATCCGCTCGGGGCCGTCCGGCGCGGCGCCGGCCCGCATCCCGCTCCTGTCCGAGGTGCTGCAGGCGCTGCCCCGCACCGCGTTCGTCAACGTCGAGCTCAAGAGCGAGGACTGGAACGGGACACGGGTGGCCGACGCCGCAGGCGCGCTGCTCGAGGCCGGACGGCACGAGGCGCACGTGGTGGTCTCCTCCTTCGACCCGCGCTGCCTGCTCCGGCTGGCGCTCGGCCATCCGCGGCTGAAGCGCGGGCTGCTGCTCGACCCGGATCGCTCACAGCTGGTGCAGCGCCACCTCACGCTCCCCCTGCTCGCCAGGGACGCGGTGCACCCGGAAGGCGCGCACCTCGAGGAGCGCGACGTGCGGCGCTGGCACGACCGCGGGCGGGAGGTGGCGGTGTGGACCGTGGACGACCCGCAGGTCGCGCGCCGGCTCCGCGGGTGGGGCGTGGACAGCTGCATCACCAACCGCCCGGGGGCGCTCCGGGCGGAGCTCGAACGCTGAGACGTCGAGGAGACGCCTCTACCGCTGGAACGCCGCGGCCTCGCCCTGGGTCCGCGCCAGCGCCTGGGCCACCGCCGCCGGACGGCGCCGGATGATGAGCACCTTGCGCGAGGCGAAGTCCTGCGTCTGCCTCGCCACCACCATCACCGTGTTCGCGCCCTCCTTGAGCGGGAAGTCGGTGCTGAACTTCAGCTTGGTGGGCTCGTTCTTCGGGCTGTCCGAGGTGCGGAAGAACACCTTCTGGTCGTTGACCAGGACGTACATGTCCAGGAGCCCCTTCGGCTCGGACACGGTCCCCGAGAGAGTGAAGCGATCCGACGGAGCCACGACGCCGCCCTGGCTCTGATCGACCTGCAGCGCGATCTGCGGAGGCTCGCGGTACGGCGCCACCGCCAGCTCCGGCGCGGCCGCCTTCGCGTTGCGCGCCTCGTGGGCATCGGAGGCGCGGAGGAAGCCGAACCGGCCCTTCTCCGTCTCCACCTTGGTCAGGCCGTTCACCCGGCCCAGCACCGGGAGGACGCCGGCCTTCTTCACCCGCGCCACCACCGGAGCGCGGTCGTCGGGCCCGGCGAGCACCGGTGCGCCGCTCTCGACGCGGACGTTCCCCTTCCGCGCCTCGACGGTGAACGGCTTGTCCGCGAGCGGCAGGTTCAGCCGCTCGGTGGAGAACTCCTCCAGCGGCTCGTCGATCACCGCCAGCTTCAGGGGGAAGCTTTCTCCCACGTAGCCCTTCTTCACCTCGAGCTGGAAGCGCGCGGTCCGGGTCTCCCCGGGGGCGATCTCGCCGAGGTGGAAGCGGCCCTTTTCGATGAAGATGTTCTGGTCCGCGGCGTTCTTGATCGACCCCACCGCGTCCATCGCCTTCCCGGTGCCCTCGTTGGTCACGTCCACCAGGAGGGTCACGTTCTCGCCACGCTGCGCGACGCCGTCGCCGTTGCACTGTGCGCAGTCGTCCACGATCTGCCAGTTCAGCGCGAACGCGGGCCGGGGCAGCTCGCCGAAGTTCACCTCGGCGACCAGCTCCTGCGGCAACGCTCCCTGGTCGTCGAAGAACTTCACCGTCACGTCGTCGCGACGGCTGTACATGTCCTTTGGCACCTTCACCGGCGCCTTCCAGGTGCGCTTCTCGCCCGGCTTCAGCGTCCCGAAGACGAACTCGCGACGGTCGAGCAGCGGGTCCTCGCTCTCGGTCCAGGCGCGGATCCGGGACAGCGGCTCGCTGCCCTTGTTCTCGGCCGTCACCTCGAGCTCGAAGGTGTCACCGGGGGCCAGGCGCTTGTCCGGCCCGGGACGGAGCGTCGCCACCAGCTGCGGCGCCTTCGGCGTTGGGCCGGGCGTCCAGTCCACGCCCAGCGCGGCGATGGCGGTGTTGATCCGCTCCGCCTCCTGCTGCCCGCGCTCGTTGAGGTATCCCTTGCCGGACTGGAGCATCTTCTCCCGCTGGACGAAGGGCTCCTTGAGCACGAAGTCGCGGGCGAAGAGGACCTCGAAGTCCTCCTTCACCTCGTCCTGAGCTTCGGCGTCGAGCTGGTCGTACAGGTCCTCGTCCAGCTTGTTGGGATCGACGTCCGACGGGTGCGCGTCCTTGGCCTTCCCTGCGGGCTTGGTCACCTTGTCCGAAGGCTTCTCGGACTTGGAGAGCTTGGGATCCTTGCCCTCCTCCACCTTCTGCTGGCGGGCCGCGGCGTCCTTCTGCTTCGCGTCCTCCTTCAGGTACTTGATGCTGACGAACGGCTTCTCCTTGCCGAGCACCTCCTCGCGCTTGGTGGCGACGGGGTTGTTGGCAGAGTTGCCGAAGTGGTGCTCGAGGTCCGCCTCGCCCAGGGTCTTGCGCGGGGCGAAGACGTTGACCCGATCGGCGGTGACGCGCGTCGGGACCAGCTCGATGTCCGGCTCGATGCCCACCTCCTGGATGCTGACGTCTCCAGGGGTCAGGTACTTCGCGATGGTGAGCTTGAGGGCGCTCTCGTCGTTGGGATTGCCGCTGGGGGAGCCGAACTCGTAGAGCACCTGCACCGAGCCCTTGCCGAAGGTTTGCTGGCCGATGATCACCGCGCGGTTCAGGTTCTTCAGCGCGCCGGCGACGATCTCCGAGGCCGAGGCGCTCCCCGGGTTCACCAGCACCGCGAGCGGATACTTGTTGTCGCCGTCGTCCGCGTGTGCGCGCTTCTCCTCGCGCTGCCGTTCGCTCAGCGAGACCGTGGTGACGATGGTGCCCTGGCTCAGGAAGAGGTCCGAGACCTGGATCGCCTGCTCGAGCAGGCCGCCGGGGTTGCCGCGCAGGTCGAGTACCAGGCCCTTCAGGCCGCCGCTGGCCTCGGCGTCGCTCTGGAGCTTGCCCAGGGCCGTCTGCATGTCGCGGGTGGTGTTGCCCTGGAAGTTCTTGAGCCGGATGTAGCCGACGTTGCCGGCCAGCAGCTTGGACTGCACCGACTCGATGGAGATGGTCGCCCGGGCGAGGGTGAGGACCATCGGCTTGTCCATGCCCTTCCGCTCGACGGTGATGGTGACCCTGCTGTCCACGGGGCCGCGCAGCTTGGACACGGCCTCGTTGAGGTCCATGTTGACCGTGGACTCCTCGCCGATCTTCTTGATCTGGTCGTCCTTCTTGATGCCTGCGCGCGAAGCCGGGGTCTTGGGGAGCACCCGCACAACGGTCAGGTTGCTCTCCTTCATCTGGATGACGAACCCGAGGCCCCCGAACTCACCCTTCGTGGTGAGCCGCATCTCCCGGTAGTACTCGGGCTTCAGCAGCACCGAGTGCGGATCGAGCGTGGACAGCATGCCGTTCACCGCGGCGTACTCGACGTCGCGGGTGTCCTCGCTCGGGCGAAGGTTGTTCCCGATGAACTCGAAGACGTCCTTCATCTGGAACGACATCTTCCAGAGCGAGTCGACGTGGCTGATGTCGAAGTCGCGGGTCTTCCCGTTCACGTTGAGGTGGAGCTTCTGGCGGTCCTTGTCCGCCTCCACCATCACGTCGGGAACGGTGCGCTCCACCTGCTCCAGCGAGGCCACCATCATCTCGCGGGGGTTGATCCGCTTCGGGTCGACGTATGCGTCCTTCACGTAGATGACGACCTTGTTGAAGACCTTGAGCGCCGACAGGTCGTGCGGCGGGCGATCTCCGTTGTGGACGACGTCGGAGGAGCCTTCACCGCGGGCTGCGGGACCGGCGACGGCCTCGCCAACGGTGAAGGGGAGCGGCGCGTGATCGCGCGCGAGGAGAGCCCAGGCCCCGAGGAGAGCGAGGACGAGGAACGAACGACGCATCAAGCGGGGCATGGGGAAGGTTCGACTCTAACCACCGGATATGGGGCCTTCAAGACAGGGTTCCCGCTGAAACCAGCGAACGGTGCAGGAGAGTCCCGGCGACGACTGCAAGCGGCAAAAGGAACAGGTTGAGGAGCGGGACCCACAAGAGAACAGTCACCGCCAGCCCGAAGCCCAGGGCGAGCGCGGTACGCCTCGCAAGCACCTGCCGAACCTCGGCAAAGCTGCCTCCGCGTCGCGCCAGCGGTGGGTCGAGGTACTCGGCGCAGGCGAACAGCGCGGTCCAGACCACCCCGGCGCCTGCCCACACCGGAGCGCCGGCGGGGACGAGGAGCTGGAGCACGAGGAGCAGCGCCTGTCCGACGAGGAGCAGCATCACCCGGATCGCGGTGCGGACGACGGCGGAGACTGCCTGACGGGCAGCGCCGGCGACGCCAGACGGGGGGGCGGGCGGTGCGCCCACTGCCGCCTCGGTGGCCGCGACCAGGGTGTCCTCGAGCGGTGCCAGCGCGAGCAGGGGAAGGGTTGCCGCTCCGAGGAGCCATGCGAGTGCGCCGGACACGATCAGCGTCAGCTCCCAGAGCCAGCCCACCGCACCGTCCGGATGCCGCCAGACGGCTTCCAGGATACGTGGAAGGAACGTCCACAGCGCCCACGCCCAGCCGGCGAAGATGAGGAGCGTGACGGCGGCGCACAGCGCCGTGAGCCGTCGCAGCCGTGGGACGCGCAGCACCAGGCTCGCGGCCCGCAATGGGTACGCCGCCCCGCGGAGGAGGTCGAATGCACCACGTTCCCTGGGCAGCTCTGGGGTGTCTTCCATGCGAGGGGGGCGGGCAACCGCCTCGAGCGTTGTTATAGACGCGGCCCTGAATGTCGCTCGACCGCGCCCCGACCGAAGACGAGGCCGTCACCTCCATCGACGCGCTGATCGAGGTCTTCCGGACGGCGGAGCGGCCGCGGGTCGAGCACGGGGTGGGCCTGGAGCACGAGAAGTTCCTCTATCCGCTGGAAGATCCGCCGACCCCCGTTCCGTACGAGGGTCCTCGGGGCATCCGCGCCTTGCTGGGGCTCCTGGAGGCGCGGGGGTACACACCGTTCCGTGACGCTCCGGACGCCCCGCCGATTGCACTCACCCGAGGGAACCACACCCTGTCGCTGGAGCCGGGCGGACAGTTCGAGCTGTCCGGATCCCCCGCGCGGACCGCCCGCGCGGTTCACGCCGAGAACGTTGCGCACGCACGGATGTTGACCGAGGCGGCCCGCGAGCTGGGGCTGCAGCCGGTGACCCTCGGCTACCGCCCCTGGGGCACCACGGCCGACATCCCCTGGATGCCGAAGAAGCGATACCAGGTGATGCGGCAGACGCTGCCGGTGCGGGGAAAGCTCGCGCTGGACATGATGCTGATGACCTGCACCGGGCAGGTCTCGCTGGACTGGGCGTCGGAGGCCGACTGCGCCCGGAAGCTGACCGCGACCGCGCGGCTGACTCCCCTGCTGGTGGCGCTCTTCGCCAACAGCCCGCTGGTGCAGGGAAAGCCCTGCGGGTGGATGAGCTACCGGAGCCACGTGTGGAGCGACGTGGATCCGACCCGCTGCGGGTACTTCCCCCGGATGCTGGACGGGACCTTCGACTATGGCGCCTACGTCGAATGTCCCGTCCAGCAT
>CAZDSB010000475.1:0-3781 GCA_964507515.1 uncultured Myxococcaceae bacterium | reverse complement strand
CGGACCGCGGCCTCGATGCTCGGCGAGAGGACCTTGGCCAGCCCCACGACCCCGACCAGCGAGACCATGAGCAGACCCATGCTGACCCAGGCGGCGGCCGTCGTCGGCGGGGCAAGGTGTTCCTCCTCGCCGCTCCCCTCGGGCGGGAGGAAGTAGTCGCGGTGGCGGACGGTCTGGACGAAGACGAAGACACCCCACAGCACGAGCGAGCAGATGCCGGCGAAGACGAGCTGCGCCGTGCTGTACGCCGGGCCGGGGACGCTGGTGGTGAACCCGGGGAGGACGAGCGCGAGAGTGGCCAGCGCGACCAGGGCGGCGAAGGCAGGGGCGGCGCCCTCGATGCGGAAGGTCTGCTCCCGGTGGCGGAGACCGCCCATCAGGACGCAGATCCCGATGACACCGTTGCAGATGATCATCACCGCCGCATAGACGGTGTCCCGGGCGAGGACGGCCTTGTCCTCTCCACCGGCGAGCATCATCGAGACGATCAGCGAGGTCTCGATCACCGTCACCGCCAGGGCGAGCACCAGGGTCCCGAGCGGCTCGCCGAGCCTGTGGGCGACGACCTCGGCGTGGTGAACGGCTGCCAGCACCGCGCCGATCAGGGCGAGGCCGGAGATCGCGAGGACGATCGGGTTCCCCGGAACGACGGCGGCGACGCCGAGCAGCGCGATGGCGAGCAGCGGGGCGATGGTCGACCAGTGCTTCATCCGGGCCTCGGGTCGTGGGAGGTCCGGCACCCTAGCGCAGGTCGACCGGGGCGCGAGGCACGGCCTCGAGCTACTGCGCCTGGATGTCTCCGTGCGCGACCACCTCGAAGTCGCTCCCGTGGAGCGCGCCGAGGGTGAGGAGTTCCTGGTCGGACCAGTCCGGGTGCGGTGCCCCGGCCACCCACCAGCTGTCGTCGGTGCCGGTGTTGTCGATGACGAACATCCCGTACTGCTTCAGCGCCAGCAGGATGACCCGCATCCGCCAGCTGAAGCCCGAGATGTCCACCGACTTCTTCAGCCGCACCCGGAGACCCATCGGCGGGCAGTTCGAGCCGAGATCGCAGGTTCCGGCCGCGTGGCTCGCGGGAAAGACGAATCCGCGCTGGCTCCGGTTCACCGCGAAGCGCAGGGCGTGGCCGATCCATCCGGCCTCGACCTCGTCGTGGCGGACGAGCCCCGGGAAGACCGGCATCCCGGCGGCATCCGCCGCGGTCCAGCGCAGGGGACGCCGGTCGTTCGTCCGCAGGTTCCACTTCGCCCCGTTGGACGCCTGCCACGAGCCGTCCGAATTCCTCGAGGCCTGGAAGAGCTCGTAGAGCCAGCCGTTCGCACGGTCCACGACCAGGACGTGGCCGTCGCTGCCGATCTGCACCGGCGCGTTCCAGGGGATGGGGTAAGGGCCCGGGTCGCTCTCCTTCGGGAAGGCCCAGAACGACACGGGGACCTTCGCCTGGCCATCCGGCACCTCGACGTAGGGAAGCCCGTGGCCTTCCTCGTCCCAGCTCGCCACCAGCTTTCCGTTCGCGCCCATGGACGCGATGTACGCATCGGAGCGAGGGTCCACCGGCGCGTTGTCGACGCGCGTGTTCCAGTAGTTGTCGGGCGGGAAGATGCCGCTGGACGGAGCGGCCGGCGCAGGGTCCGCGCTGCCGGCGTCCACGCCACTTGTACCGCCGGTTCCCGCATCGGACGTGGACTGCGTCGCCGGCTCGCCGGGGCTCGTGTTCGGGACCGCGAAGGTGATCGACCCGTCGAGCCCCGCGCCGCAGCCAGCGACGAGGAACAGCGCGATCGGGAGAAGGAGGTGCCGTCTCATGGAACGGGCCGCCTTACTCTCGATGACGTGGTGCGTCTGTGTAGGTATCGACATCGGCGTCGGACGGCCGCGCCGGTCAGGCCGGAGAGCAGGCCGTCCGGCGAGCCCTCCGATTCGTTCACGAATGACGCGTCATGGTCCCCTCGCCGGATCGGAACGCGCGCGGTCGTGCGGCGTGGGTTCCCCCGGGCTCGCAGGCGGCGCGAGCGCCGGCCGATCCACGGACCGGTGGTGATCGAGGAGCGCTCCTCGATGTCGGCCCCGCTCGAGCCGCGCGGGATCGCCGCTCCGAGCTCGCCCACGGCCCCGCGCTACGCGACGGGCTCATCGCCCAGCCCAGGCGAGCACGGTGCTCAACCCCTAGAGCCGTGAACCGCGGTGCGACTACGACTTGTCGTTCTTGCTCCAGGGCGGAACGACGCCGTTGGTCCGGGCGTACGCGATCGACTGTCCCAGGTGCTCCTGGAAATGCCCGAGCGTCACCATCACCAGGGCGCGCTTGGTCATGGGGTGACCGAAGAAGTCCACCGTCTTCGTCAGCTCGGCGTCCGGCATCGCCTTCACCTGGGTGGAGAACCAGGTGAACGAGTCGGTGAGGACCTTCTCGATCTTCGCGCGGTCGGTGGTGCTCTTCTCGAGGCCCTTCATCTGCGCCGCGACGTCCGCGGGAATCTCGAAGCCGAGCATCTTTCCGAAGAAGTAACCGGCGCCCGCGGCGTGCAGGTAGACCTCCGCCACCGAGCGCACGCCCTTGGCGGGCCGCCAGGTGAACTTGTTCTGCGGCACGGCCTTCTCGAGGGAGACCATCTCGTCCTGCACGTGGGCGAGCACGCCGGCCGCGTCCGCCTGGAACGTCGGACCGGGAGCGGCGGCGGGGGCCTGTGCGGGAGCCGAGCCCTGGGCGAAGACAGGAAGGGACAGGGCGAGACAGCCTGCGGCCACGACGTTGCGTGTGAAGATCATGTGGGGTCTCCAGTCGGAAGGGGCGAGGGGGGCGGCAGGAGGCGCTGTAGCAGAGGGGCGAGCCCGACCACCACCGCGCATCCGAGCACCGTGTACCAGAGGAATCCCAGGTTCCCGAACCTCGCTGCAGCGAGCACGCCGATCTGGCCGGCGACCGTCGCCCAGAACGCCGCGCGGCCCTTCACCCGGGCGAGGAAGAAGCCCACCACGAACACGCCAAGCATCGGTCCATAGAAGAGCGAGCCGAGCACGTTCACCGCCTGGATGAGGTTGTCGAGGAGCGAGGCGAAGGTGCCGAAGCCCACGCCCACGACTCCCCATGCCGCGGTGGACCATCGCGCCACTGCCAGGGTCCTCGCATCCGATGCCTCGGGGTGTCGAGGCTTGTAGAAGTCGACCACCGTCGTCGCTCCGAGCGACGAGAGCGCCGCGGAGTTCGCCGACATCGCCGCCGAGAGGATGACCGCCACCAGGAGACCGATGAGCCCGCGCGGGAAGTGATCGAGCACGAAGCGGAGGAAGATGAAGTCCGCGTCCTTGGCGTCCGCACCCGGCCGGCCGCGCGCCACCAGCGCGCCGGTCTCCTTCCGCAGCGCCTGGACGCGCGCCTCGGCCTGGCGAAGCTCGTCCGAGGCGGACGGGCTGGCCAGCCACGCGTCGATGGCCACGCGCTTCTCGGCGAAGAGCCGTTGCTGCCTCGCTTCCAGGGCTGCCACCTCGGCCGGGTGGCTGGCCCGCGCTCGCTCCAGCTCCGCACGGTTGAAGAAGAGCGGCGGCGGAGTGAACTGGTAGACGACGAAGACCATCACCCCGATGAAGAGGATGAAGAGCTGCATCGGGACTTTCAGCAGCCCGTTCATCAGCAGGCCGCGGCGGCTCTCGGCAAGCGGACCTCCCGCCAGGTATCGCTGCACCTGGGACTGGTCCGTTCCGAAGTACGAGAGCTGGAGCACCAGGCCGCCCAGGAGGCCCGACCAGAGCGTGTACCGGGTGTCGAGCCGCACCGACGTGT
>CAZDSB010000474.1:0-10195 GCA_964507515.1 uncultured Myxococcaceae bacterium | reverse complement strand
GCTCCGGCTCCGGGGCGACTACCTGGCCATCGTGACCCTGGGCTTCGGGGAGATCATCCGCGTCATCGTCCAGAACCTCGACGCCTTCGGCCGCGCGCTAGGCCTGTCCGGCATCCCGCAGACCTCGAGCCTGTTCGCGGTGTGGTTCTGCGTCTTCCTGGTTGTGCTCGTCTCGCGGCGCATCGTGGGCAGCACCCACGGACGGAGCCTGTGGGCCATCCGCGAGGACGAGGTCGCCGCCGAAGCGATGGGGGTCGACACCACCAGCTACAAGGTCCGGGCCTTCGTCATCTCGTCCTTCTTCGCCGGGGTGGCCGGCGGCCTGTTCGCGCACTTCGTGCCGATCATCAATCCGGGCTCGTTCACCTTCGTGAAGAGCATCGAGGTCGTGGTGATGGTGGTCGCCGGCGGCCTGGGGAGCACCACCGGAGCAATCGTCGCCGCGGTCTTCCTCACCCTCCTCCCCGAGGCGCTCCGTTCACTGTTCCTCCAGCTCGGTGGGCTCGGGGCGGGTGCCTCGCTCGCGCAGAAGGTCGATCAGATCCGCATGCCGATCTACGGGATGCTGCTGGTCATCCTGATGCTGGTGCGACCGCAGGGACTTTTCGGGACCCGGGAGGTCTGGGACCTGCTGCCTCGCTGGATCCCCCGGCCGCGAAAGGGAGTCACGTGAGCGGCGAGGTCCTGCTCCAGACGGTCCAGGCGGGGATCGAGTTCGGCGGCCTCCGTGCACTGCACGGGTTCGACCTCGAGATCCGCCAGGGAGACCTCAAGGGCCTCATCGGACCCAACGGGGCGGGGAAGACGACCGCGTTCAACCTCCTCACCGGCGTCTACGAGCCCACCCGTGGCGAGATCCGCGTCTGCGGCGAGCGGGTCAACGGACGGAAGCCGCACCAGATCAACCGGCTCGGCCTGGCACGGACCTTCCAGAACATCCGGCTGTTCCGTGCGCTCACCGCGCTCGACAACGTCCGCGTGGCCTGTCTGTCCGACCAGCGGCCGCTCTTCACTCGCGCACGCATCGACGAGCTGCGGCGGCGGTCCTCCGGACGGAGCCCGGTGGCGAGCGCGATGGATGCGCTCAACAACTACGTGGACTGGTGGCGTGCGATGCTGCTCACGCCCGGCTTCCAGGAGGAGGAGGCGGAGATCACCCGGCGCGGCGAGGAGCTCCTGCGGGTCATGGGCCTCGAGCACCGCCGCGACGAGGAGGCCCGGAACCTCCCCTACGGCGAGCAGCGCCGCCTGGAGATCGCCCGCGCGCTGGGGACGCGACCCAGGGTCCTGCTCCTCGACGAGCCGGCGGCGGGGATGAACACCCGCGAGAAGGCGGATCTGATGGTGCTGATCCGCCAGCTGCGCGACCAGTTCTCGCTCGGGCTGCTGGTCATCGAGCACGACATGAAGCTGGTGATGGGCATCTGCGAGGACATCACCGTGCTCGACCACGGGGTCACCATCGCCACCGGTGCGCCCGAGCGGGTGCGGCAGGATCCCAAGGTCATCGAGGCCTACCTCGGAGACAGCTACCTGGCCGCGCAGGGGATGCAGGTCCCGGCCCGCACCCCCACGTCGGAGACACCGGCCCCATGAGCGCCCCCGCCACGCTCGGCACGCGCGAGCCCCGGCCGGAGCTGCTGGAGGTGAAGTCCCTGCACGTCTCCTACGGAGCGATCACGGCGCTGCGCGGCGTGTCGCTCTCGGTGGGGCAGGGCGAGGTGGTGGCGCTCATCGGTGCCAACGGAGCGGGGAAGACCAGCACGCTCCGGGCCATCTCCGGGATGCTGAAGCCGCGCTCAGGGCAGATCCGGCTGTCCAGCCAGGAGATCCAGGGCGTGAAGTCGAACCTCCTGGTCCCGAAGGGGATGGCGCACGCTCCCGAGGGGCGGGGGATCTTCCTGAACCTGACGGTGATGGAGAATCTGGAGCTGGGCGCGTTCCTGCGGCGCGACGCCAGGGAGATCAAGCAGGACCTCGACTACGTCTTCACCCTCTTCCCCCGGATGCGCGAGCGCATGAAGCAGAGCGCCGGCACGCTCTCCGGAGGCGAGCAGCAGATGCTCTCCATCAGCCGGGCGCTGATGAGCCGGCCGAAGCTGCTGCTGCTCGACGAGCCGTCGCTCGGCCTGGCGCCGCAGGTGGTGGAGACCATCTTCCGCATCCTGCGCGAGGTGAACGGGCGCGGTGTGAGCATCCTCCTCGTCGAGCAGAACGCGCACCTCGCCCTGAACCTCGCCCACTTCGGCTACGTGCTGGAGACCGGCGAGGTCGTGATGCAGGGGCAGGGAAAGGCGCTCCTCGCCGCGCCGGAGATCCGGAAGGCGTACCTCGGGGAGTGACGATCAGTTGAGCGTCGCGCTGAAGGTCAGCCCCGGAGCGACGGTGGTCCGTGGCGCCCCGCCGTCCTTGTTGAACATCAAGAGGACCTCTGCGGCGATGCCAAGGCCCCAGTGGTCTCCGACCCACCACTCCTTCCCCAGGGCGACCTTCAGGCCTGGCCCCCAGTCGCTGCTGACATGGGTGTTGCCCGTCACGAACATCAGGCGAGTGATTCCCGGCGATGCGGAGAGATACACGTTCGCCGGCATGAAGTAGTGCACCACCGCGAGCGCGTAGCCCCACGCGAGGAGGCCCTTGCCCGGCGGGCTCACGTTCTGTGGCCCGGCGATACCCCAGACCTCGCCGGCGAGGATCCAGTCCTCGGTAACCGCTCCGCCGAACGCCAGGCCGATCGGGATGGACACGGCGCTCACCGGTGGCTGAGGGCCGTCGGACCAACTGCTCGAGCTGTGCACGTACCCGACCCCGATGTCGGCGCGAAAGAAGAAGCCCAGGTGCCGGTGCGCGGTGGACTCGACCGGGCCTGCTGCCGGGTTCTCCTGCGCGACCGCCGCACAGGGCAGCGTGACGAGCAGCAGGACGGCAAAGAAGCGCATCGCTCCCCCTTCGAGGCGTCAACGCCACCGTATCGCAACACGGCAGGACCCCCTGAAACAAAGAAACGCCCACCACTGCCGGAGGCAGGGTGGGCGTGAGCGCCGGCGTTGGAGGTCGCCGGCGCGGCCGGGCGAGCCCGACCTAGTTCACCTTGACGCTGATGCTCTTCGGCTTCGCCTCGGCCTTCTTGGGGACGAAGATGCGGAGCACGCCGTTCTTCTGCTCGGCGGTCGCCTTGTCGGCCTCGAGGGTGGCGGGAAGCGTGAAGCTCCGGGCGAAGACGCCGTGGCTGCGCTCGATCCGGTGGTAGCCCTCGCGCTTGTCCTGACGCTCGAGCTTCCGCTCGCCGCGGACGGTCAGCACGCCGTCCTCGAGGCGAACGTCGACGTCCTTCGCGTCAACCTCGGGGAGGTCGAACTTGAAGGTCACGCCCTCGACGTCCTCGAAGACGTCGGCCGCCGGGGTCCAGCCGTACGACTCGCCGGTCCGGGCGAGACCGACGCTGCCGTCGAACAGCCGGTTCACTTCTTCCTGCAGACGCGCGAAGTCGCGCGCCGGGTTCCAGCGCTGCATGCTCATGATTCGTTCCTGTCGTTAATGGGCGTGCCGGGCACGCCGGAGTCGATGACGAACGCAACGTAAAGCGGCGATCGGCACCGTCAAGGCGGGCGGGGCCCTGGCCGATCCGCCCAGTGCCGGCGAGGACTTCCACGCCGTTCACCCGGAGCGAAACGTGCAGCGCCGCGGCGACTCAGCCCTGCTCGGCGAGCGTCCAGCGTGCGAGCGGGGTGTGCACCGCTCCGCCCGGGAGCGTCTCGCTCTTCATCAGCGCGATCTCACGAAGGACGAACGCGCCTTCGAGCCCCCGGACGAGCGCGGAGCGGCATCGGCCGAGCAGCAGATCTCCGTGCGCCGACCGGGCACGGGCGACCGTGAGATGCGGACGGAACGGGCGCTCGGCCTCGAGCGGGACGAGCGGCTCCGCCGCGTGCCGGACGTCGCTGACCAGCGCGTGAAGCTCCTCGACGTCACCGGCCAGCGTCGTCGCGAGCACCCGGGGCGCGCGCGTCGGCCCGAACGTCTCCACGCCTCCGAGGAGCAGGCGCACCGCGTGGTGCCGCCCGCAGACGCCGCTGAAGGCCGCCTGGAGCGGGAGGACTGCCGCCTCCGGGACCGAGCCCAGGAACACCAGCGTCAGGTGCAGGCTGTCCTCGGGAAGCCAGCGCGCCTGGGGCGTCGCCGCACGCACTGGCTCGAGCTGCGCGTGCAGCGTCTGCTTGACCGAGTCCGGGACCACGCCGGCGAGGAACAGGCGCACGCCCGGGGATGCTAGTACGCCTTCGACCAGACCCAGGCGCCGGTGCTCGGGTTGCCGCAGACCACGCAGCTGCCGGGCTCCTGCTTCAGGTCGAACGGCCGGTTGCGGGAGGTGACGCCCCCGGTCTCCTCCTTGATCCGCGCCTCGCACGCCGGGGAGAGACACCACTGGGCGACGAGGAAGCCGTCGTCCGCGCGCTTCTTCATCTCCTCGAGGGAGCCGACCGCGAAGGTGTTCGCGTCACGGAAGGTCTTCGCCCGCTCGAACAGGGCCTTCTGCATGGCGTCGAGCTTGGCCTTCGCCACCGCCACCGCCTGGTCGAGAGGGACGACCTCCTTGCTCCGGTCGTCGCGGCGAACCAGCACGCACGCGCCCTTCGCCAGATCCTTGGGCCCCAGCTCCATCCGGAGGCACACGCCGGCCAGCTCGTACTCGAAGTACTTGAAGCCGGGTCCCTTGCTCTCGTCGTCGTCCACCAGCACCGACAGACCCGTCTTGCGGAGATCTTCGGCCACTGCCTGCGCGCGGGCGACCACCGGTCCACGCTCCTCGCCCTTGCCGATGACCACGATGACCACGTGCGTGGGCGCCAGCTTGGGAGGAATCACCAGCCCCGCGTCGTCCGAGTGGGTCATCACCAGACCGCCGATGAGTCGCGTCGACACGCCCCATGAGGTCTGCCACACGAAGTGCTGCTGACCGTCCCGCCCCTGGAACTGCGTGCCGAAGGCCTTGGCGAAGTTCTGTCCGAGGTTGTGACTGGTCCCGGCCTGCAGGGCCTTCCTGTCCTGCATCATCGCCTCGATGCTGTAGGTGCGGAGCGCGCCGGCAAACTTCTCGCTGTCCGACTTCTGTCCGGTGAGCACCGGCATCGCCATCCACTCCTCGGCGAAGGTCCGGTACACCTCGAGCATCCGAAGCGTCTCCTCCTGCGCGTCGGCTTCCGTCTCGTGGCAGGTGTGCCCTTCCTGCCAGAGGAACTCGGTGGTGCGCAGGAAGAGCCGGGTGCGCATCTCCCAGCGCATCACGTTGCACCACTGGTTCAGCAGCATCGGCAGGTCCCGGTAGCTCTGGATCCACCGGGCGAACATCGAGTTGATGATCGTCTCGGAGGTGGGCCGGATGACGTAGGCCTCCTCCAGCTTCTTGCCACCCGCGTGGGTCACCACCGCGAGCTGCGGAGCAAAGCCCTCCACGTGCTCGGCCTCCTTGCGGAGGAAGCTCTCGGGGATCAGCAGCGGAAAGTAGGCGTTCCTGTGGCCGGTGGCCTTGAACTTCCCGTCGAGCCCGCGCTGCATGTTCTCCCAGAGCGCGTACCCGTTGGGGCGGATGACCATGCAGCCCTTGACGTCGGAGTAATCCGCCAGCTTCGACTTGAGGACGACGTCCACGTACCACTCGGAGAAGTTCTTCTCCCGAGGGGTCAGCTTCTCGGCCATGACGATCCGTTCACGCTTTCGCTGCAGAGGAAGGGGGTCACGTACCGGAGAGGCCGGGACGGCGCAACTACCGGGTCGTCGGGCTGGTCACGCCGGGGATCCCCTGGACGGGCTCGAGCGTCTGCACCCGTCCCTGGTTGGGGTCCACCGTCACCCGCATCGGCTCGGGAACCCCCGGCCCAAGGTCGAAGTCCAGCTGGAGCATCCCGCTGGGGAGCGTCTCGCTCTTGGCCACGGTGGGATGGTCCACGCCGGTGCTGGCGTACACGTAATCGCTGCCCGCCTTCACTGCCCCGTCGAACCCCACGTTGCTGATGGCGGCCGAGGAGGGCGCCGGGGCGACGTTGGGCGGCCGGTCGCCGTGCCCGGCGGCGGCGCATCCGGCAGCAGCGAGCAGCACCACGAGCCAGCCGGAGGAGCGGGAGCCCACGTCTGGCAGCCTGTGGCCACCGTCCGGTGCCGTCAAGCTGGCCTCTCGGGCCTCAGCGGCCGGGCTGCGTGACGCCAGGGACCTGCAAGGTCTCCATCGACCTGACCTCGCCGGAGATCCGGTCCACCGTCACCCGGACCGGGAACTTCCCCGGCCCGAGGTCGAAGGTGAGCTGGAGCAGGTTGGCCGGGAGCTCCTGGCTGGAGAGCAGGGTCACCTCGCCGACCCCGGTGGACTGCTTCACGTAGTCGCTGCCCATCCGGACGGCCTGGTCGAACCCGAGGTTCGCGATCATCCCGGGCGAGGGTGGCGGCGCCGGGGCGGGAGGCCGGTTCGAATGTCCGGCGGGTGCGCATGCCGTCCACATCACGAGGAACCCCGCCGCCCAGGCTCGCGTCATCTCGAAGGGCAGGGTGGGCCCGGCCCCGAAGGAGGTCAAGCATGCCGTCGCAACCACCGGCACCCTGTCCGCAGCGGTTCAGGTCATCCGGACGCTGAGGCTGGAACGGGCTCGTGGCGGCCAGAGCGCGCCGAGATGACACGGGTGTGTCGCAGCGAGTGCGTGCGTCGCCTACGCAATCGAACCATCTTTCTCCCCTACGGGATTTGTTAACGTCGTCACGAATGCCGCGACCGCGCCTCCTCGTCGTCGATGACAATCTCGAGCTGCTGTCGCTCCTCACGCACCTCTTCGAGGATGCGGGGTACGACGTCGTCTCGGCGTCGAAGGCGAAGCAGGCGCTCGACGTCGCCCGCGGCAACGCGCCGGCGCTGGCCGTGCTCGACGTGCTGCTGCCGGACATGATGGGCTACCACCTCGCGGATCAGCTCCGGAAGGAGTTCCCGCAGCTGCCGATCATCTTCGTCACCGGCGTCTTCAAGGGTGGCAAGCACGGCACGGACGCGAAGCAGAAGCACGGTGCGGTGGCCTGGTTCGAGAAACCCTTCGAGGCTCGCAAGCTGCTCGAGGCGGTTGGCCACCACGTGCCCGCGGCCCCTCCCAGCCCCAGCGGCGGCACCGAGGAATTCGAGGTCGAGGTCGACATCGACATCGAGGAGGACGACCAGCCGGACACGATGGAGCTGACCGGCAAGATCCGGATCGCCGGTGGAGAAGGGGAAGTCAGCGCCGAGCTCCAGGGCGCCGACCTGCGCGCCCGTCCGATGGAGCGGTATCCGGACACGCTGGTGCGGACCCGGCCCGCGGGGCATCCGGCCGCGCCGCCGCCGACGAAGGCCCTCCGCCGCGGCGAGCTGAAGGACAACCTGCCGTCGCTCATCACCGCCTTCTTCCAGACCCGCGAGACGGGAGAGCTCGGCGTGCAGCGGGGCCAGGTCAAGAAGGTCGTCTACTTCGAGAGCGGGATGCCGGTGTTCGGGCTCTCCAACCTCCTGTCGGACCGGCTGGGGCAATTCCTCGTCCGCACCGGGAAGATTCGCCCCGAGCAGCTTGCCGACGTGGCACTGATGGCGCAGCAGACGAAGCGGCGCACCGGCGACATCCTCGTGGAGCGCGGACTGCTCCGCGACACCGAGCGGCTCTACTACGTGGGCCAGCAGGTCAAGTCGATCATCTACTCCCTCTTCGCCTGGGAAGAGGGGACCTACGTCATGTCCTTCGGGGGGAAGGCGCGCGGCGCGACGGCGCTCAAGCTGGACGTGAACCCCGCCAACCTCATCGTCCGCGGTGTGAAGAAGCTCTACAAGGCAGATCGGGTGAAGCGGATCCTCGCGCTCGAGGATCGCTTGATGCCGTCGCGGCAGCCGGTGTACCCGCAGTCGGACATCGAGCTCGAGCGCTGGGAGGGGGACCTCCTCGCCCACGCCGACGGGACGCGCACCGTGGCCGAGCTCATCGCCTTCGCCCGCCGCCCGGAGCCGGTCGTGCAGCTCACGCTGGCGTCGCTCGTCGCGGTCCAGGCGCTGGAGAAGGCTCCGGTCTAGCCGAGCAGCTTCGGCAGGAGCGGCCAGCCCCAGATCACTCCCATCGCGACGCTCAGCAGTCCCGTCGCCGCGCTGGTCCAGCCGCGGGCGCGCGGGGTCCGGGCCAGACGCGCCAGCGGCCACCCCGCGATGCCCGAGAGCAGCCCCATCCCGAGCACCGAGCCGCCGCCGAACACGACGATGTAGGCCAGCCGCTCGAGGTGGGTGTCGAACCCGGCGAGCACCAGCGCCGTGAGCGCGCCGCTTCCGGCCAGGCCGTGCACGAGGCCCACCACGAGCGGCCGCACGGCATAGGCCCGCCGCCCGACGTGGAGGTGGGCAACCCGTCCCCGATGCACGTGGAGGAGGCCCCGGTGCTCGTGGGGCGAGAACGCGCCCTGGGCCATCTCGGCGCGTGCCCGCATCAGGGCCCGGGCGCCGAGGAGGAGCAGCATCGCCGAGACGAGGAGCTCGAAGAGGGTGCTCAGCCGCTCGGAGATGCTCGTGCGGAACAGGGTCAGCACGAGGCCCACTCCCAGGAGCGCGAGGGTGTGACCGAGCCCCCAGAACGCGCCCAGCCAGAGGCCCGAGCGCGGGTCGTCCTCCTCGGTGACCAGGGTGGAGACTGCCGCGACGTGATCCGGCTCGAGGGCATGGCGCATGCCTAGCAGCAAACCGAGGAACCCGGCGGTGAGGGTGCTCACGGTACCTCTCCACGCTGGCTGTATCACGCCTCGCGTCGTGAGGCCCAGCGGCCCTGCTGGCGCAGGGCTGTCAACCCCTTCCCTCGAACGCCCGGCGTCGTCACCCCTCTCCAGAGCGCCCCGGGGGAAGACAGACCGGAGCCAGCCCATCACACGGGAGAGAGCGATGAAGCGGAGAGACATGATCGGAATCCTGGCCGTCGCCGGCGCTCTTGCGTTCGGCGCATGCGAGCAGAGCTCGCGGTCCGGCAGCGCCGAGCGGGGCGGCACGACCTCGGCGCCAGCCAGCCGCGGCCCGGGTGGGGAGCCCGGCTCGCGTGCGAGCAGCAGCGAGCGGGGCTCGCCTGGGATGTCGTCCAGCTCCTCGTCGTCGAGCTCGATGGACCAGTCGGGCACCGGCGGCGCGGGTGATGCCGGAATGGGCGCTCGCGACGCCGGGATGATGAGGTAGCGCGCCGGACTGGACGGAGGACGGGGGACACCGCACCGTGCGGTGTCCACGGACGAGGTGCTCCGGACTCGCACCGCGGACGTCGCACGGAGGCGGGACGTCCAAGTCTTCACACCCGTGCTGCCGCGAAAGAACGCCCTATCCTGCGGCGTCCGGCCGCGCGGTGGGGTCGCGGCCGCTGACCGTGGCGGGTGACCCGAGCGCGGTCTCCTCGACCAGCTGGCGATGCTCGGCGGATCCGAGCTCGCCGGCGCGGTCCTCGGCGCCCCGGACGAAGCGCTGGACGAGCGTCCCGATGCGTGCGTGCGCGTCGCGGAGACGCTCCTGGGACAGGTGACCCGTTCGCGCGGCGGCGACAAGCGCATCCAGCACGCGGTGCTGCACCGCCGCGTGATGGCAAACCAGCAGGACGTCGACGCCGGCCCGGACGGCGTCCACCGCGGCGGCCTCGGGGTCGGCGATGGCCTTCATCTCCAGATCGTCGCTGACGACGACGCCCCGGAAGCCGAGCCGCTCGCGCAGGAGCCCGGTGATCGACGCCCGGCTCATGGTGGCCGGGACGTCCTCGCCCAGCGCGGGGAAGCGAACGTGCGCCGTCATCACCGAGGCGAGCCCGGCGCGGGCATAGGCGCGGAACGGAACCAGCTCCACCGCCTCCAGCCGATGCAGGCCGTGCTCCAGCACCGGCAGGGTGAGATGGCTGTCCTGGAGCGTATCCCCGTGACCCGGGAAGTGCTTTCCGCACGAGGCGACGCCTCCCCGCTCCATCCCCTCGGCCAGTGCCACGCCGAGACGTCCGACCTCCGCCGGATCCGCCCCGAAGCTCCTGTCGCCGATGACGGGGTTGGCCGGATTGCTGTCCACGTCGAGGACCGGGGCGAAGTCCCAGTCGAAGCCCGTGGCGCGGAGCTCGAAGGCGAGGAGGCGCCCCACCCGCCGGGCGATCTCCGCGTCGGCGCGCTGCCCGAGCACCCGCATCGGTGGAAGCGG
>CAZDSB010000473.1:0-10752 GCA_964507515.1 uncultured Myxococcaceae bacterium | reverse complement strand
CGGCGCTGGTGGTGGAGCGGCTCCGCGCATCCGGCGGGGTGAGCGACGACGACGTCCTCGCCCTCTCCGCGCGCGTCGGCCTCCGCGTGGTGAGCGCCGCCTCGGGCCGGGCCCTCGTGTGGGGACCCACCGAGATTCACCCCCTCCACCCGGAGCGCACCGACTGGACCGCCACCGATGCGCTGGGGTCGATCCGATCCGCCGGCCTGCCGCCCACCGAGGTGCTGATGGTCCGTGCACGCCTCGACCGGACGTCTGCCGAGGGACGGCAGGAGGTCGCCGGGCGCGGCGGCGGCGCCGGCGTCGGCGCGAGCGCGGAGTGGATCGACCGGGTCCGCGTCGAGCTCATCCACCCCAGCTCGGGCGGCGTCGTGGTGGAGAGCAGCGCGGACGTGCGGGTCGATCCGTTCCGTACCGACGGAGATGGGCCGGGGCCGCTGCTCGACCGGGTGGTCGACGATGCGGTCGCGGGGCTCGAGGGGAAGTGGGCTCACCCCGCGCGGCCCGGTGTGGACGCGTGGCGCCTGCTCGGGCCGACCCCCGGCGCGACCGGTCTGGAGGGCGAGGTGCGCCGGCTGTCGCAGCTGCGAATGGCGAACCCGGGCCTGGGCGAGGACGAGGCGGCGCGTCTGATGCGCCGTCCCCCCGGGGTCTTCGTCCGCACCGCGGAGATCACCACCCGGCTCCACGCGGGCGACGTGGTCACCGCCATCGATGGAACCCCGGCCACGCCCGAGTCACTCGACCGCGCACGGCAGGGCACCCGGGACGTCAGGCTCGAGGTCGAGCCGGCATCGGGAGCCGTCCGGCGCGTGCGCTGGCCCTGAGCGGGGGGCCGAGCCCGCTGACGCTCAGGGAGCCAGCGCGAGCACCACCCGCTGGAAGAGGCTTGCCACCTGATCCGGCGCGACGAGGACCGGGGATCCCAGGGCGAGCGCGACGCCGACCGACCACCAGCTCGACCCGCGCCGCGACTCGAGGCGCATCTGGCAGATCGAGAGCAGGAGCACCAGCGTCCCGGCCACGCACACCACCAGCGGGCCGCGAAAGCCGTGGATCCACAAGCCCGAGCTGACCGCGCCGAGCGCCACCGCGTTCAGGACATCCCTGCCGTTCGACGCCCACCAGGCGCGGGCCTCGTCGGCGCGCAGCCGGTACTGAACGCGCTCCAGCAGCCCGGCGACGGCCACCGAGGCGAGGTAGGTGAGCGCGGTCCAGGTCCCACCCTCGCCGTTCCACGCTCCGAGCGCCTCCGTCATGCTGCGCACTCTGCACCATCGCGGACGGCCGGTGCGTATTCAGGAGTGCACCTTAGCGTCGATCTCTGGTAACCCCACCGCCGCACATCCAGCTTTGTCCAAGGAGGAGGAGCGCCGATGAGACGCCAGTTTTCCTTGCTGATCGCGGTTGTGGCCGGGGCGGCGGTCGCCGTGGCCGTCGCCTGTGCGGGAGGCCAGAGTGGGAGCACCGCCGCGAGCCCCGCCGAGCGCCAGCGGGTGCAGAACCTCGTGCCGTTCGACGTCGCCAACTGCTTCCCGAGCAAGCTGGACGTGGGGAAGACCGCCAACGAGTACACGCTCCAGGCGGCGTACCGCGCCGCCCGCCCGTTCATCAACGAGTGCCTCGCCGACGGCAAGGTCCAGAATGCGAGTGCGCCCACCAAGGGCAAGGCGTCGATCTCCATGGACGCCTCGGGGACCAGCATTACCATCACGGGTGACGGGCTGCAGCCCGCGGCCACCGCGTGCATCGAGAAGGCGATCCGCGCCCAGCTGGAGGGCGTCAGCGCACCCTCGGGTGGGAAGCCGCTCACCCTGGACGGCCCGTTCGAGCGCGAGCCGGCGAGCATGGTCCGGATGGGGATCAACGAGGCGTCCGACGTCCAGGGCGCGATCCGCCTGGCCCTCCCCCAGTGGTGCAGCTGCTTCGACTCCGTCAAGGCTGCGGCACCTCCCGAGCTCTCCGGCTCGGTGACGCTGAACCGGGCGGACATCACGGCACACGCGAGTGCGCTGAAGGCCCCGGACGGGGGACAGGTCAGCAGCAAGGGGGTCATCTCCGCGCTCCAGCCGTCCGATCCCTCGGCCAGCGCGGCGGCCAGCTGCGTGAACCAAAACGTCGAGGCCCTGCCGCTGAAGAGCGCCTCGGAGCAGCTGGTCGTTCCGGCCCAGGTCCTGCTGGTGAACTCTCGCGGCTCGACGACGATGCCGGCCAACACCGTCCCGCAGATGCAGTTCGCGCAGCTCGACGCGGTTCGCGAGTTCCGCCAGGGCGAGGCATTCGCGGCCCTGGCGCGCCGCCAGGGCGTGGCGAACGCCTACGACGCGCAGGTCCAGGCGTACCAGGCGGCGGCGAAGTCGAAGGACTCCAAGACCCGGAAGTCCGCCGGGGCGATGGTGAAGGATCTCAAGGGCGGCTGTCAGGCGCTGGTCAAGGCCGACGACGAGTACTCGAAGGCGCTGGAGAACGAGGGAGCGGTGGAGCAGCAGGCGCTCAGCCTCGCCCAGTCGCTGAAGGCCAAGGACGCCTCCTGGGGGGACGCGGAGGCCGCCTCGACCGCGGCGCTGGCGGACACCCAGAAGCAGCTCGACGCGGCAAAGCAGCTCCGGGCCGCGAACGAGAAGGCCTGCCCGAAGGAGAAGTTCTAGGACTGGTCGCGGGCGCCGCGTCGATCCCCGGCGCGGCGCCTCACAGCGGTCTCCGCTGTCAGGCCACGGCCTGATCGTCGTTGGCCGCGGCGGCCTCGCGCAGGCGGACGGAGACCAGCTTGCTGATGCCGGGCTCCTCCATCGTCACCCCGTAGAGCGTGTCCACGACCTCCATGGTGCGCTTGTTGTGGGTGATGAGGATGAACTGCGACTGCTTCGCCATCTCGCGGAGCAGGTCGTTGTAGCGACCCACGTTTCCCTCGTCGAGCGGCGCGTCCACCTCGTCGAGGAGGCAGAACGGGGTCGGCTTGATGAGGAAGATGGCAAAGATGAGCGCAACAGCGGTGAGCGCCTTCTCGCCGCCGGACAGCAGCGTCACGCTCTGGAGCTTCTTCCCCGGCGGCTGGGCGACGATCTCCACGCCCGGCTCGCCGGTGGAGCCCTCCTCGGTGAGGAGCAGCCCGGCGCGGCCGCCGCCGAACAGCCGAGGGAAGACGCGCTGGAAGCGGTCGTTCACGACTTCGAAGGTGCGCGCGAACCGCTCGCGGCTGGTCCGGTCGATCTTGGCGATGGCGTCGCGGAGCGACTTGATGCTCGTCTCGAGGTCCTTCTTCTGACCGGCGAGGAAGCCGTGCCGCTGGGCGACCTCGGCGTGCTCCTCGATGGCGGTGAGGTTGATCTCCCCGAGCCGCTCCAGCTGCCCGCGCAGGTCGCGGAGCTGCTGCTCCTCGCTGGCCTCCAGGGGGCGGCGGGTATGGAACCGGTGCAGCTCCTCGCCGAGGTCGGTCTGGTGCCGCTCGTCCACCGAGCGGACCAGGTGCTCCACCTCGAGCACGAGCGAGCGCTCGCGAAGGGTGATCTGCCCGAGGCCCTCGGTGACACCGTCGAGCCGCGTCCGCTCGTCGCGGAGGCTGGCCTCGTCCGCGTGAACGCGGGCCGTCTCCTCCCCATGCACCCGCCGCCCCTCCTCGAGGCGGCCGGTGTCCGCACCCAGGCGCTGGAGGCGGCCGGCGTGGCCCTCCTCGGCGGCGAAGATCCGCCCCTGCAGCTCCTCGCGACGGACGACGGCCTGGGCACGGGCCTCGGTGGCACGTGACTGCCGCTCGGCGAGCTCGGCTAGACCGGCGGCGACCTCGGCGAGCGAGGCACGCGCGGCCTCGGCCCGCTCGGCATGGGAGGCCACCTTCACTCGGAGCGCCATCAGCTCCTGGCCGTGCGCCTCGGCGGAGCGCTGCAGCCCCTCGAGCCTGTCCTGGAGGTCCCGGGCGCGGTCCTCGCGCGCGGCGCGCTCGGCCTGGGCGTGGGCGGACTCTCCGCGGGCGGTTTCCTCGTCGCGGTCCACCCGGGCGAGGGCCTCCTCGAGCCCCTCCGAGTCGCGCACCAGCTGCCCGATGCGCTCGCGGTAGCGGGCCAGCTGCTCCGAGGCCTGGTGCAGGTCCTTCTCCAGCGCGGAGCGGACCAGCTCCTCCTCGTGGTGGTGCTTCTGTAGCCCCTTGAGCAGCTCCTCGGTGTGGAGGATCTGCTTCTGGAGCGCGTAGTGGCGGGTGAGCAGCTCGTTGTACCGGGCCTCGGTGGCGGCCACGGTCTCGGCGAGCTCGGCGATCTCCCGCTTCTTCTGGAGCGCACCCGAGCCCGGGCCCTCGAGGACGCCTCCGGTCAGCGTCCCGTCGGAGGCAAGCACCTCGCCGGCCAGGGTGACCATCGTGAAGCCGGGGGCGAGGTCCCGCACCCGGGCGGCGGCGTCGAGGTCCTCGACGAGGAGCACGTTGCCGAGGAGGAGGTCGACCACCGGCCGGAACTCGGCCTCGGCGTGGACCTCGTCGGTGGCGCGCCCCAGCACGCCGTCCAGGCCCTCCGGCATCGGCGGGGGCGGCGGGACGGCGAGCTCGGGAACGGGGAGGAAGGAGCTCCTGCCCTCGGCCACCGAGACCAGATAGCGGGACAGCTCGAGGCCCACCGACCGGCTCTGGACGAGGACGTTCTGCAGCCGGGCCCCGAGCGCCGCCTCGATGGCGCGCTCGAACCGGGGGGAAGTCCGGAGCACGTCCGCGACGAGACCGAAGATGCCCTGGGCGCGCGCCTCGCTGCCGGCGCGCAGCATCACCGCCCGGACCCCGCGATCGAAGCCCTCGTAGTGGCGCTGGATCTCCTCCAGGGAGTGGAGGCGGCTGCGCCGGTCGGCCAGCTCCTCGCGGAGCGAGATGACCGACACCTCGCTCTCGGCGAAGGCGGCGCGCTGGGAGGCGAGCGCGTCCTCCTCGGCGCCGCGCCGCTCGGCGAGCTCGAGCGTGAGCTGCCGGCTCTGCTGGACCCGGCGGGTGACCTCGTTGCGCTCGCGATCGAGCGCAGACTCCTGTGACCGGACCGCGTGCAGCTCGGCGGCGGCCAGCCGGTGACGCTCGCGCAGCTCGTCGCGCCGGGCGGCCAGGGTGGTGAGCTGCGTCTCCTGGTTGGCGATGCGTCCGGCGAGCCCGAGCAGCGCGAGGCGCTCCTGCTCCAGCTTCTCCTGGCACCCGCGCTGGAGCCCCTGCGCGGCGTCGAGGCCCTCCTGGGCGCGGCGCATGGCGGCCTCGTCCGCGGCGGACGCGCCGGTGAGCGCGGCGATCTCCGCCTCGAGCGCGGCCCGGCGGGTGTCCAGGGTCGAGAGGCGGCTGGCGAGGGCCTCGCCCTCCGCGGCGGCGGCGGACTCGGCGGTCCCGGCGGCGGCGAGGTCGGCCCGCCAGAAGGCGAGGGCCTGCTCCGTCTCGCGCGTCTGGGTGTCGAGGGCGTGCACCTCGTCGGCGAGCGTCTGGAGCGCCTGGCCGTCGGCCTCGAGCTTCGTGCGGCGGCTCTCCACCTCGTTCTCGAGCGCGCGCACCCGGTGGAGGGCCGCCTGCTCGGTCTCACCGAGCGCGGCGATGGCGTCCTGGAGGTGCTTCTGCTCCGCGAGGAGGCCCAGCAAGCGGTGCGAGGCCTGGTGGAGCTCGATCTCCCGGATGCGGGCCTTGAGGGAGCGGTACTTCTCGGCCTTCTTCGCCTGGCGCCCCAGCGAGTCGAGGCGCTTCTCCAGCTCGGAGACGAGGTCCGCGACGCGGACGAGGTTGGCCTCGGTCGCCTCGAGCTTCCGCTCGGCGGCCTTGCGGCGAGACTTGTACTTCGTCACGCCGGCGGCCTCGTCGATGATGCTTCGCCGATCCTCGGGCTTGGCGGACACGATGAGCCCCACCCGCCCCTGCTCGATGATGCTGTAGGCACGCGTGCCGACGCCCGTGCCGAGGAACAGCTCCACCACGTCCAGGAGGCGGCAGGTGGTGCGGTTGATGAGGTACTCGGACTCCCCGGAGCGGAAGAGCCGCCGGGTGACGGTGACCTCCCCGAAGCCCGCGTACTCGGGGGCGAGCTGGTCGCGTGGGTCGACCTCGAAGGTGAGCGAGACCTCGGCCATCGACAGCGGGGGCTTGGTCTCGCTCCCGTTGAAGATGACGTCCTCCATGCCTCGGCCGCGGAGGTGCTTCGCGCTCTGCTCGCCCATCACCCAGCGGATGGCGTCGACGACGTTCGACTTGCCGCAGCCGTTGGGTCCGACGACGCCGGTGATGCCCTCGTCGAAGGTGAACACCGCCCGGTCCATGAAGGACTTGAAACCGGTGATGTCGAGGCGCCGGATGCGCATGGGGCGTGCGTACTCCTTCGTAGAAAGGCTGTTTTACCGCGAGGATGGAGGTCCGGACAAGCAGTGCATGACCATGCGTGACAGTACGTGAACGCTCATGCCGATGCCGCCGGGGGAGCGGGCGGCTCGGCCGGAGGCTTGGGCTCGATCCGGACCTTCAGGACCCGGGGGCCGTCGGTCTCGGCGACGCGGATCTCGAACTCGTCGACGTCGGTGTGATCTCCCGGCTCGGGGACCCGGCCGAGGCGGGCCATGAGGAAGCCGGCGATGGTGCTGACCTCCGAGGGGTCGACGTCGAAGCGGACGTCGAGGCGGTCCTCGAGGTCGGAGAGCTGGGTGCTGCCCGGCAGCTCCAGGCGCCCGCCGGGGAGGGTCTTCACCTCGGAGACCCGTCGGCCGAGCTCGGCGACGTCGCCCACCACCTCGGCGACGACGTCGGCGAGGGTGACGATGCCGCTCGTGCCGCCGTGCTCGTCGACGACGACGGCGAGCTGCCGGCGCCGCTTCCGGAACTCGATGAGCAGCTGCTCGAGCGTGACGTTCTCCGGGACGAAGAGCACCGGTCGCTGGACCTGGCCGAGGCTGCGAAGCTGATCGTTCGCGAGGAGGAAGAAGAGGTCCTTCACGTTCACCACGCCCTCGACCTGGTCGAGGCTGCCGCGGGCCACCGGCATCCAGGTGTGTCCGGCCGCGCGCGACTCGGCGATGTTGCGCTCGAGCGGCTCGTCGAGATCGAGGTAACGGACCTGGGGGCGCGGGACGAGGACCTGCCGCGCGGTCTTCTCCGAGACCGCGAGCGCGCGGGCGAGCAGCTCGGCCCGCTCGGCGGTGATGTTTCCCGCGCGCGCCGAGCTGTCCACCAGCAGGGCCAGCTCCTCGGGGTTGAGGGCGCTCTCCTCGGGGCCATGGGCGGCGAGCCCGAGGAGGCGCGACACGCCGGAGGCCATCCAGCTGATGGCGCTCACCGCCGGGTAGGTGATGACGTAGATGGCGCGCATCGGACCGGAGACGGCCATCGCCACCGACTCGGTGCGCTGCAGGCCCAGGTTCTTCGGGACCAGCTCGCCGATGACCAGATGCAGGATGGTGATGATCGCGAACCCGAGGACGAAGGCCAGCGTGTGCGCAAGCCCGACGAAGCGGCCGCCCTCGGGAAAGGCCGCGCGCAGGGAGCGCTCGATGAGCCCGGCGAAGGCGGGCTCGCCGACCCAGCCGATGCCGAGCGAGGTGAGGGTCACGCCGAACTGGACGGTGCTCAGGTAGGGCGGCAGCTTGCCGAGGAGCCCGAGCGTGCGTTCCGCGGCCCGATTTCCCTGCTCGGCGAGGGTGCGGAAGCGCGTGGGCCGGGCCCGGACCATCGCCATCTCCGAAGCGACGAAGAACGCGTTGATCAGGACCAGCACCACCGCGACGGCGATGTGCCAGGCCTCGCTGCTCAAGCGGGGTGCCTCACAGCAGGCTCTCGTACTCGGGATCGCCCTTGAGGCCGTCGAACATCGGATCGGTGGCGAGCCAGCCGGCGACCTTCTGCCGATCCGCCTCGAGCGCCTTCTTCAGCCACTCGATGGCCTCCGGCTTCTTGCCCCACAGCGCGAAGAGCGCGGCGAGGTTGTAGTGGAGGAGGAGGTCCTCGGGGTTGAGGGCGCGGGCCTTCTGGTACGCGCGCTCGGCCTCCGCGTAGAAGCCCTTCTGGGCGTAGCAGATGCCGAGGTCCAGGTGAGCCTCGAAGTCCTCGGGCTCGAGCCGGACGACCTCCTTCAGCTGGGCGATGGCGCCCCGGTAGTCGCCCTCATCCATCAGGAGCGCGGCGAGCTCGTGGCGAGGGAAAGCGTCGGCCGGGTCGAGCTCGATGGCGGTCTGCAGCTCGGCGATGGCCTCCTCGACGCGTCCGTGGTCGGCGTAGGTGAGGCCGAGGTTGAGGTGAGCGTCGGGATACTCGGGGTCGAGCTCGATCGCCTGCTTGTACGCAGCGACGGCGAACTCCGGGCCGTGGGTGGAGAGAAAGCAGGCGAGGTTGTAGTGCGCGGTGGCGCTGTCCGGCTCGAGCTTGAGGGCGGTGAGGTACTCGCCGAGGGCCTCGCGGTAGAGCTTCTTCTCGGCATAGACGGTGGCGAGGTTGTCGTGGGCGTGCGCGGAGTCCGGATCGAGGTCGATGGCCTTGCGGAACTCGCGGATGGCCTCGTCGAGCCAGCCGCGATCGGCGAGCTCGATGCCACGGGAGTTGTGCTCGTCGGAGAGCGCGATGTTGTCCTTCTCGCGGGCCATGGCGGGGGGGTGCCGGGGCACTGTATTCAGCGGAAAACCGGCTCTGCAAGCTACACTCCTGCGCCGACGTGAACTCCGTCCGGCGCAGTGATTCCTGGCGTTTCGCACTCGGCTGCATGCTCGGCGTGGTCATCGCGTGTGCCCCGCGGGCCACCGTGCGTCCGGAGGAGGTGCAGACGCGTGCCGAGCCGCCGCTGACGGCCGCGCCCGCTCCGGCCGCGCCCGTTCCACCGCGGCCGATCACGCTGGTGGTCGGCGGCGACGTGACGCTCGGGGCTCACTACGAGGAGTGGGTGGACGCGCTCCGTGCGAAGGGCCAGAGCGGCCCGGCGGTGGACGGCTGGGGTTTCTCGGAGGTGAAGCCCCTGTTCGCGGGCGCGGATCTGGTGCTGGTGAACCTCGAGTGTCCGTTCACCGTGCGCGGCGAGCCGATCCCGAAGAACTTCAACTTCCGCGCGAGGCCGTCGACGGTGTCGGTGCTGGTGGATGCGGGCGTGCGCGCGGTGAGCCTCGCCAACAACCACCTGATGGACTACGGGCCGGACGGCGTTGCGGACACGATCGCGACGCTGGACGCCGCGGGCATCGCTCACTTCGGCGCCGGGGCCAACCTGGCAGAGGCGCGGAGGCCGGCGATCGTCGAGGTGGGCGGCCTGAAGATCGCGTTCCTCGGTTACCTCATCCTCGGCGAGAAACACCCCGAGCCGGCGGTGGTCTGGGCGACGGAGACGAGGGCGGGCGTCGCAGGTCACCCGAGCGACTGGACGGTGGTGGAGAAGATGGTGCGGGAGGACGTGGCCGCGGCGAAGGCGCAGGCGGACCTCGTGATTCCCTTCTTCCACTGGGGACGTGAGGGGAGCAAGGGACCGGACGCGTACCAGATCGCGCTGGCGAAGGCGGCGGTCGAGTCCGGCGCGGCGGCGGTGCTGGGCTCGCATCCGCACGTGCTGCACGGGATGGAACGCATCGGGAAGGCGCCGGTCTTCTACTCGCTGGGGAACTTCGTGTTCGGCGGCAACTGGAACCCGCGGGACAAGGACTCGGTCCTGGTGAAGGCGCGGTTCGACCGGAGCGGCTACCTGGGCGCGGAGCTGTTCCCTCTCCGGACGGACCGGGTGCCGGATCGGCCCATCCAGCCCTACCCGCTCACCGGCGCGGACGCGGAGGCGGTGATGCAGCGGCTGCGGACCGCGTCGGCGACATTGAGCACGCCGCTCCTCGAGCTGGCGCCGCCGAAACCCGGCGCGCCGGTTTCGACGGCCACGCCGAGCCCTCCGACGCTTCCCGCTGCGAGTGACACGAGCCGCTGAGACCCCGATGTGGACCGGGATGCCGCCACGCCCGGGGCGGATCGTCCTGGTCGACGTGCTCCGGGGCTTCGCGCTCTTCGGCGTCTACGGCGCCAACCTCATGATCTTCTCCGGCCTCGAGTACCTACCTGACTCGGGACGCGCCACCTTCTCCAGCGGCGCTGACCGCACGGTCCGCTTCCTCGAGGCGTTCCTGGTCGAGAACAAGTTCATGGGCCTGTTCTCGTTCCTCTTCGGAGTCAGCTTCTGGCTCTTCCTTGCGCGCGTCGGTGGCCGGGGTGTGCCGCCAGCGAGGCTCTTCTACCGGCGCATCGGCTGGCTCTTCGTCTTCGGGGCGGTCCACGGCTGGCTGCTCTGGGCGTTCGACATCCTCCGGTTCTACGCGCTCTGGGGGGCGTTCCTCCCCCTTCTGGTGCGGATGCGTCCTCGCCCGCTGCTCGCGCTCGCGTTCATCCTGTCCGTTCTCGCGCCGGCGGTGGTGGACGGGATCCGTGCCGCGCTCCCCTCGGGTGTCGAGCACCACGCAACGCTGGATGCCGCGACCCTGCAGGCGTTCGCGCACGGGACGTACCTCGAGACCCTCGTCGCCAACTGGCGCTACGACTGGGGCCTCACGCTGTCGGTCGGACAGATCGGGTACCAGCTCGCGATGGCCGGACGGCTCGTGCTGGGGCTCTGGGTCGCGCGGTCGTTGAACCTCGAGACCCCCGCGCAGCATCGAACGTTGCTCGCCCGCGTCCTCGTTGTGGGCCTCGCGGTCGGGATTCCCGGAAACCTCGTCTCCGCGCTCGAGGCCTGGTCGCACCCAGCGGGTCCCTGGGCGGCCTTGCTTCGACAGCTCCTGGTGGAGTCGGGCTACCTGGGCTTCACGCTGGCG
>CAZDSB010000472.1:0-2655 GCA_964507515.1 uncultured Myxococcaceae bacterium | reverse complement strand
GCCTGGGGATACGACGTGCAGCCGGAGCCGGGCAGCGAGGAGGCGAAGCTCGTCGCCGTTCTCCGCGACCCGCGTGCCTGGGTGTGAGAGCGGAAACGCATCAGCAGGCCTGTTAGGGTTCTCTTCCTCCGGTGCCCCCCGACGACCACAGCCTGGTCCAGCGCGCCCGCTCCGGCGACGAGCGTGCGTTCCGGCTCCTGGTCGAGCGCTACCAGAAGAAGGTCTACGCGGTGGCACTCGGCATGGTGAGGGACCGCGAGGAGGCCATGGACGTCGTCCAGGAGGCCTTCGTGAAGGTCCACCGGTCGCTGGACAGCTTCAAGGCCGACGCGACGTTCTACACGTGGCTGTACCGCATCACCGTGAACGTCTGCATCGACGTCATCCGGCGGCGCGGCGCGATGCGGAGCGACTCGGTGGAATTCGATGAGCGCGTCGGGCACGACCTCGCCGAGGCGAACCTTGGAGCGGTGTCGTCGCAGCTCGGCAGCAACCCGGAGAAGTCGGTCCTGCAGCACGAGCTCGGGCAGAAGATCCAGGAGGCGCTCGAGCAGATCCCGGAGAAGCATCGTGCAATCCTCTTGCTCCGGGAGCTGGACGGGTTGAGCTACGAGGAACTGGCGCAAGCCCTCGAGATTCCTAAGGGAACCGTCATGTCCCGGCTCTTCCACGCCCGGGCGAAGGTGCAGAAGCTGCTGTCGGAGTCGCTGGGCATCCCACTCCCCGCGGAAGGCGAGGAAGACTGATGGCGATTCACCAGAATATGAGCCACGGTGCCTGCGTCCGACGGCGGAAGGGCCGGTCGTCATGTCGCTGAATCCCGCAACTCTCCAGCTGCTCTCTGCCTATGTGGACGGCGAGCTCACCGCCGCCGAGCGAGAGACGGTGGAGCGCGCGCTGGCCTCGGATCCTCGCGTGCGGGAGATCGAGCGCTCGATGCGCGGCCTGGGTTCGGCGGTCCGGTCGCTGTCCGCCGCCGAGGTGGCGAAGGCGGACTTCACTGGCCTGACCGACCGGGTGATGGCCAGGGTGTCGCGCCGCCCCGGCGTGCTGGCGCGCCTCCGTGAGGCGGTGCGCGGGCCGTGGCTTCCGGTCGGTGGTCTGGTGGCCGTGGCTGCCGCGGCGGTCTTCGTGCTCCTCCCCGTCACGCCCGCCCCGGCGGTCGACGGCGTGGTGGTGCAGTCGGTCACCGCGGATGCTCAGCCCGAGCTGCGACCGGTGGTGCTCAAGACGGACACCGGCGACGCGATCATCTGGCTCGTCGAGAAGCCCGACGCCTCCGGCAATCATCGGGCGGCGACCCCGCTTTCGCCCGACAAGCCGGGCGTGCAGGCGCCGGTTCCTCCGCAGCAGAGAAAGACCGCGGGGGAGCTGTGATCGCCCTCGGGGGGGCGGTCGCGCTCGGCGTGGCAGCCGTCCTCGCCGCCGCACCGGTCAAGGTTCACGTCCAGGTCGTGCATGCCTCCAACCAGGGCGCCCACGTGGACCCGGGTCTGGAGAAGATGCGGCAGGGGTTCGAGAAGGCCGGGCTGCGCTTCACCAACTACCGGCGTCTCTCCGAGCAGACGGTGAGCCTCACCACCGGAACGCCGACCGAGGTGTCGCTCCCCGGGAAGACGGCGACGCTCACGCTCCAGCCCGGAGAGCATCCTCGCCCGCACGTCGCCGTGTCGGTGCCACCGCTGCAGACCACGGTGGAGCTGGGCACGGAGGCCTCCGCGTTCCTCCAGGCCGGTCCGCACGACAACGGGCAGCTGGTCCTGGTCCTGACGGCGCAGAAATAGGCCCGGGCGCCTTTCGTGGCGGGGGCGTGGGCCGGCAGGCAAACTTCCCGCGACGCCCATGTGCACGCTGGTCCTCGTCGTCCCGCCTCCGGGGGGAGTCCTCCAGGTCGCCGCCAATCGCGACGAGTTCCTCGCGCGCGCCGCTGCGCCTCCGGAGATCTCCGCCGATAGCCGGTGGCTTGCCCCGCGTGACCTCCAGGCGGGTGGCACCTGGCTGGGCGTCAACGCCGCTGGCCTCTTCGTCGGTGTGACCAACCGCTCCGCCGGGCCGCGGGACGACGCGCGCCGCTCGCGCGGCCTCCTGGTGCTGGATGCGCTCGAGTCGGCCGACGCCGCAACCCTGCACCGACGCCTCGCGGCGATGGATCCCTCGGCGTACAACGGCTTCCACCTCGCCTACGCCGACGGGACGTCCGCGGGGATGACCTGGAGCGACGGCAGCGCGCTCCGCCAGGAGCGGCTGTCCCCCGGTGTACACGTCGTCACCGAGCAGAGCCTCGGGGCGGGCGACGACGGGGCGCGCCGGCGACTCATCCAGGAGGGAGTCCCAGGGGGCGGCGCCGGGCTGCTCGACGTCGAGGGCTGGCTCGCGCTGCTGTCGGTTCACGGTCCGCATCCGCGGGCGGGGACCTGCGTCCACGCCGACGCGGTGGGGTACGGGACGCGCTCGGCGTTCGTGCTGCACCGCGCTCCGAGCGTGGCGGCGAGCCGGTGTGCCTGGACGGATGCCCGTCCCTGCACCACCCCGGCGCGGGACGGGACCTCGCTGTTGCGCGCATTTGGCCGCTGGTAGCCGGCCTCAGTGTGCCGGAGCGGTGCCCAGGTGGGCGCGGGCCGCGCGCTTGTCGAGCTCGCTGCAGACCCGGTCCAC
>CAZDSB010000471.1:0-4590 GCA_964507515.1 uncultured Myxococcaceae bacterium | reverse complement strand
GGGCCGGCGACGATGCGCTCCGCTGTGCCAGCGTGGGCTGCTTGCTCGAGGCACAGTCCCGGGCCATTGCCGCTTACCTCCTGCTCGGTGACTCGATCGCCTTGGTGAATGCGCGCGGCGCTCGTGTGCTCACGATGCTGGGAAGTGGATGGCTGCCCGTGGTCGGCCGGAGCCCCGCTGCGCCGGAGAGCGTTGCGTTCTCCGTCCGGACCTGTACCCGCTTCGCTCGCGGCGGGCAGAAGGAGTCACCGCCCTCGTGTGTCGATGAGAAGCTCGTCACCGCACCCGATCGAAGGCCGCGCTGGCGCTGCACCGGGCCGACCGCTCCAGAGACGCTTCCTCCTGAGCGCCGCCACGAGAAGAGCGCACTTCCACTCGCGCCCGAGGCTCGCCACGGGGGCCTGATCTCCGACTTCCGCATCCCGGTCCATCTGCTGTCGGAGGGAGCCTGGTCAGTCACCACCGCCGACGTCCGAAGGACGGCGATCGAGCCACCGGTGCACGTCCATTCGTTTGGCAAGGTGCTCCTGCACGTCGATTCTGGGAACGTCGAGGTCGAGCTCGACGGCAACGAGCTCCTCGACCTGGGCCGAGACGAGTGGGTGTACCTGCCTGCAGGCATGGCGCATCGGGTGGCGATCCTGGACGACGCTCGCGTCACCCTTCACGTCTCCGGCGGGGAGGCGTGTCCGGAGCTCCAGGCGCGCACCGCTTCGTTTCCGGCCGAGCGCGAAGCCACCCCGCCCTGGGTCCGTGAGCCCGCGCGCCTCGGCAGAAGCGAGTGTGATCGCTCGTCGCTGGGCCGGAGCTGGGCCGGCGAAGGGGCCATCGACTGCGGAACCGTCGGAACCACGAAGAAGGACCCGGCGTACCGATGCGCGATGTGGGCTCAGGAGCACCGCCGGTCCTTCTTCCTGGTCGAGGATCTACAAGGGATCGACTCATCGGTGTCACGCGTCATCGTGCGGACGACCGACGGCGAATCCTTCGAGATCATGCTCTCCGGATACGACTCCTATTCGGGAGTGGACTGGAAGGCCTGCGAGCGGTTCGAGGGGCCGAGCTGGCGCGGTCGCGCATTGCTCTCGCGGGCGATCACCTGCGTCCCGCTCGCGATCGACCATGCAGCCATCGACCGGGTGACTGGACGGCTCGGACCCTGGAGCTGTGCTCGGGGCAAGTTCCCGCCGGGACTCCCGAACCGAGCGCGGATGGCGAGCGAGTTTCTCGGCGCACCGGAGGCGTCCGGATTCGCTTGGCCATCCGCCGCCATCGAGACGCTGGGTCGTGGAACGCTGGACTTCAAGGTCATCCAGTCCGGGGACGAGGCGGGCTGCCTTGCGCCGCGGGAGCTCACGGATGGGCCGGAAGTCTGGTTGCTGAGCAACCGCTGGGGAGCGAGGTATCCGACGTGGATTTCGATCCCCGAGCGGGCCGAGCGGACGTACCCGCTTCGCATGCGAGACCAGGACACCCCGGCGGTGGTCTACCGCGCGCACTCCGAGCGGCCATGGCCGAACATGTTCGGACCGTGTCCGGTGATCATTCGCACGCCCGGGACCTTCCACTGACCTCGCAACATCGAGTTGCAGCTTCCTCCGGCTCTCCGTGTCTCGTGCAACAGCGGCTAAGGTGCGCGCTCCATCGTGTTCGACCGCTGGATCGCCTTCTGTCTCCACAATCGCGGCGCGGTCCTCGTCGGCTCCGCGGTGATCGCGCTGGCAGGCTGGATCTCCTTCCGACAGCTGACCGTCGAGGCGTTTCCCGATCCCACCGATACCCAGGTGCAGGTCATCACCCTCTACCCGGGTCAGCCTTCCGAGGAGGTCGAGCGGCAGATCGGCCTTCCGCTGGAGCGCGCCCTCAACGGCACTCCCGGCCTCGGACGCCTCCGCAACCTGTCCCTCTTCGGGCTCTCCTTCGTGACCCTGACCTTCCTCGACGGGGTGGACGGACAGGCCGCACGCGCGCAGGTGCTCGAGCGCCTGCGAGCGGTCGACCTCCCCGAGGGCGTCATCCCCCAGCTCGGTCCCTTCGCCACGCCCATCGGCGAGGTCTACCGCTACACGCTCGAGGGCGCGGGAGGTGATCCGCGGCTCCTCCGGACCCTCCAAGATTGGGTCGTGCGCCCGATGCTCCTCAGGGTCAACGGCGTCGCCGACGTCGTCAGCTACGGGGGCCTGGTCCGCGAGATCCACGTGCAGCCGGATCCGCTCCGCCTCGCTGCCTTCGGGCTGACGCTCGACGACCTCGAGCAGAGCATCAAGGCCGGATCGATGAACGCCAGCGGCGGCGTCCTGCAACGAGGCGCCGAGCAGTTCGTCATCCGCAGCGACGGCCTCTTTCACGGCATCGACGACGTCCGGTACGTGAGCGTGGCGAGCCGCGAGGGCACGCCGGTGTTCGTCAAGGACGTCGCCGACGTGTCCGAGGGCTGGGCACCCCGGCAGGGCGTGGTGAGCCGGGGCCGCAACCAGGACGCCATCGAGGGCATCGTCCTCATGCGCCGCGGGGAGAACCCCTCGGTGGTGCTGGCCCAGGTGCGCGATGCGATCCACGCGATCGACCGGCGCCTGCAGGCCGACCACGCCCACATCGAGCCATTCTACGACCGGACCGAGCTGGTCGGCACCACGCTCCGCACCGTGGGCCGCAACCTCCTCGAGGGTGGCGTGCTGGTGACGCTGGTGCTGTTCGTCTTCCTCGTCGACCTGCGAGCGGCGCTGATCGTGGCGCTCCTCATCCCGCTCTCGCTCCTCACGTCGTTCATCTACCTCCGGCTCCGCGGAATGAGCGCCAACCTCCTCTCGATGGGGGCGGTCGATTTCGGGGTGATCGTCGACGGAGGCGTGGTCATCATCGAGGCCATCCTCGTGCGCTTCGCCCTGGCGCACCGGGACGAGTCGCGGATCGCCTCCATCCAGACCGCGACCCGGTCGGTGGTCCGCCCGACCGTCTTCGCGCTGCTGATCATCATCGCTGCCTACCTGCCCATCTTCCTCCTCGAGCGGGTGGAGGGGCGGATCTTCGCGCCGATGGCGAACACGGTGGTCGCCGCGCTCTCCGGCGCGCTGTTCTTCTCGGTCACGCTGGTGCCGGTCCTCGCGGCGATCGTCTATCGCGGGCCGTTTCACCACCGCGAATCGCCGCTCCTCCGCCTGGCCTCGCGCGCCTACGAGGGTACGCTCCGCTTCTGCCTCGGTCGGCCGTGGTGGGTGCTCGGCACGGCGACGGCCCTCCTCGCCGCCGCGGTCTTCACCCTGCCGCGCCTGGGCAGCGAGTTCCTCCCCGAGCTCAACGAGGGTGCGCTGTACATCACCTTCACGCTTCCCTCGAACGTCTCCCTCGACCAGGGGCGGCAGCTCGTTCCTCGCATCACCGAGCTGATCGCCAAGAAGCCCGAGGTGGAGAGCGTCCTCTCCCAGCTCGGCCGGCCGGAGGACGGGACCGACGCGACCCTCACCAACAATCTCGAATACTTCGTCCGCCTGAAGCCTCCGGAGAAGTGGCCGCCCGGCGTGGACGATCTCTCCGACGTCATCACCGACCTCGGGAAGGACCTCGACGCGATCCCCGGGCTGGAGGCGAACTTCAGCCAGCCCATCCGCGACAACGTCAACGAGAACATCAGCGGTCAGTTCGGGCAGATCGCGGTGAAGATCTACGGCGCCGACCTGGTGGCGCTCCAGGCGTACGCCGAGAAGGCGAAGGCCTCCATCGCCGGGATCTCCGGCGTCGCCGATCTGGGGATCGTCAAGAGCGGCGAGGTGCCGCAGATCCAGATCACGCCCGACCGGAAGGCGCTGGCCCGCTACGGACTCCGGCTGGGGGACTTCCAGCGCGTCTTCCAGACCGCGGTCGGTGGCCGTCCGGTCGCCGACTTCTGGGACGGCGAACGCCGGTTCGACGTGGTGATGCGGCTGCCCCCGTCCGCCCGCGACGATCTGGACAAGCTCCGCGCTCTCAAGGTTCCCGTGGATGGCGGCAACCTGGTCGCCCTCGGCGAGCTGGCCGAGGTCCACACCGGGGTGGGCCGGGCGAGCATCAACCGCGAGAACGGCCGCCGCTACATCGGGATCCGGATGAACGTCCGGGGTCGCGACCTGGGCGGATTCGTCGCCGACGCCAGGGCGGCGCTCGAGCGGCAGGCGCCGGTGCCCGGCGGCATGACGATGGAGTGGGGCGGGGAGTTCGAGAACAAGGAGCGCGCGATGGCGCGGCTCACCACCGTCGTCCCCGTGGCGCTGCTCATCACCTTGCTTCTCCTCTTCAAGGCCTTCGACTCGCTCACCCTGGCGCTGCTGACCCTGCTGAACGTGCCGCTGGCCCTGGTGGGCGGCGTGTTCGGGCTGGCGCTCGTCGGGTTCCCGCTCAGCGTCGCGGCGGCGGTCGGCTTCATCGCCCTCATCGGCCAGGCGGCGCTGAACGGGGTGCTGGTCATGTCCGCCATCGCGGATCGACATCGACGTGGCGATCCGATCCGCGTGGCGATCCTCGAGGGCGCGCGCGAGCGGCTACGCCCGGTCCTGATGACGGCGACGCTCGCCGCGCTCGGCCTGGTTCCGGCGGCGCTCTCCCGGGCCGCGGGGA
>CAZDSB010000470.1:0-9705 GCA_964507515.1 uncultured Myxococcaceae bacterium | reverse complement strand
AGCGCATCGAGGAGATCCGCCTGCGGGGAGCGCGGGGCCGTGCCGAGGAGGCGCTTGCCGGAGGCGGACAGCCGGAGCGTGGTGCGGCGCGCGTCGTCCGGCGCGACGGCACGGACCACCAGGCCGCGCTCGGCGAGCCGCTGCACCACCACCGAGACCGAGCTGGCGTCGGTGAGAGTTCGCCCCGCGAGCTCGGCCATCGAGCCCACCGGACCTTCCGACAGGCGTTCGAGGACGAAGAGCTGCGCCGCGCTCAACCCGACGCGCGACTCGGCGGCGCGGTCGGCGAGCCGGAGGGCACGCACCAGCCGTCTCAGCGCCCGGAGGGTCCCGGCGGACGTCGTTGAGAGGTCCATGGGAACCCAACTAATAACACTCCTGGGCGTTTCCGGCAGCTTCGCCCCGCGTCAGGGGGTCGTGTCCGATGCTCCCCAGTTGCGCAAGCGCACGCCCAGCCTCACGGTGAAGGGGCCGGAGATGGTGTTCACGCCGGCTCGCCCCACGAGATCGCGCCGATCGAGGACGTTTTCCACGGCAGTGTAGATCTCCACCACCGGTCCGATGGCGCGCGCGAGGTACGCATCCAGGCGGAACTGGGTACCCAGCGGGAGGGTGTTGAGGTCGTCCTCGTACTGGACGAGCGCCGCGATGCCCTGGACCCGCGCGGTCCAGCCCGGGGCGAAGTGCGCCTCCACCGAGCCGGAGATGCGGTGCACGGGGTCCTGAGGGAGGCGCTTGCCGACCGTTCCCGGCGCCTTGTCTGCCTCGAGCACGCGCGAATCCACGTAGGTGTAGCCGGCCGTGAGCTCCCAGCCGCGTGCTGGCTGCGCCTCGACCGCGAGCTCCAAGCCCTGGACCCTGGCCTTCCCGAGGTTCTGCCGCTGGCGGGTGGATCCGTCGAGGAAGGGCGGCGGCTGTCCCGGCGGGGTCGCAGGGAGCGTCACGTTGACGATCGGATCGTGCAGCTCGTTCCAGAAGCCCGTGGCCCGGGCCCGGACGACGCGGACTGGAGACCACTCGACGCCCGCCTCGGCGCCGACCAGGGTCTCGGCGGTGAGGGCCGGGTTCGCCGCGGTGGAGATGGTTCCCACGGTGAACGGGCGGTACAGCTCGCCCAGGGTCGGCGCGCGGAAGGCCCGGTTGATCGACGCGCGGAGCGCGAGCGACTCGACGACCTGCCACAGCACACCGAGCCTGGGACTCAGCTGCGTCTCCGTCCGGGAGGGAAACGCCTGCGTGGTCGTGCTGCCCCCGAGGGTCGTCTCCTGTTGCCCCTGCGCGTTGTGCCAGGAGTCGACCCGGAGCGCGGGGACAAGGGTCACGGGCCCGAGCTGGAGCGTGTCCTGCACGAAGACGCCCGCGGAGAGCTGGACCCCACCTCCGTTCCTCTCCGTCAGCTGGGGCGCGGCTGGAACGGGAAACAGGCGCTCGTACGAGGTCCCGGAGATGCGGTGGAGGTCTGCGCCGAGGTCGAAGCGCTGGATTCCCCAGCGCGGCGCGTGCCACACCGCCGAGACGCCCTCGTCATCGGCAGGGACCCGTTGCTCGCCGGCAAGGCTCTCGGTGCTCCGCGGTGTGGGTACGTTGCCGATGCGCGCGCGCTGCTGGCGAAACACCTCGTTGCGGAACCAGGTCGCCAGCTCGACGTCGGGCGCCTCCCGCGGACCCAGCGCCAGGGTCACCGCGACCGAGCGGACCTCGGCGCCGCCGTTGGTGAACTCGGTGCCACCGTTCTGGTTCTCGTCGAAGAACCCGAGCTTCGTTCCGAGCAGGACGTTGGACGCGAGCGCGGCCTCCATGCGGTCCTGGAGCGAGACGTGCGTGCTGCCCGCAGGCCTGTCGATCGCTCCCCGCATCTCCGGCGCGACGACGTTGTACCCGTTGCTGCCCAGGAGCTCGGAGGTGAGCTCGACCGCGACGGGGCCCGCGCGCTGGACCCCGCGGAGGCCGATGCCGAGCGAGGGGAGCGTGTCGCCGAACACGTCGGCCTCGGCGGAGGGGACGTCGAGCGGACGGGAGCGCATGTTGACCACGCCGCCGAGGGCCGAGGTCCCGTAGAGCACCGAGCTACCCCCCGGGACGATCTCCACCGATCCGATGGAGAGGCCGGGCACCGACTGACAGTAGACCCAGCCGCCGAAGGGGTCGTTCAGCGGAAGCCCGTCCACCAGCACCAGCGCCCGCGAGACGGCCGAGGGGCCCACGCCGCGCAGGTTCAGGCCCTGGCTGGACGGATCGGCCACGCGGCTCGAGGAGCGGCGGAAGGTGCCCACGTCGGGCACGCGCCGGAGCACGTCGTCGAGGAGTGGCGATGCCGACTGCTCCAGATCGGCCCGGTCGAGCACGGTGACGTCGGCCGGCACCTCGCCTCGGAGCCTGGGAGCGCGGCTGGCGGTGACCACCGTCTCGCCGACCAGTGGTGCGGCGGCAGCGGCCGCGTCCGCATCCACGCCGCGACTCGCGCCGTCTGCGGGTTCTCCGCCGCTCCCGGTCCGAGGATCGGTCTCGGGCGTTCCCGCGTCGGCCCCGTCGCGTGGCTCGCCCAGGACCTGGGCGGACGGCAGCACCGGGGCGAGCGGAGAGGCACCCACCGCGGCGAGGACGGCAGCGAGCGCGAGGGCGGCACTCACCGGAGCGAGTACAGGTCGGTGGCCATGTCGCCGGCCTCCTGCGCGTGGATGCCCGGCGCGGGCATCACGTTCCCCGGACGATCGCTTGTGGGTACCGCGTCCAGCGGATCATCCCGGTGCGCGTGTTGTCCAGTCGACCCGTGAGCACGGGCACATCGATGCCATCGAGTGATGAAGCGTCAACCAGACGCAGTTCGGTCAGTGCCGCTCGAGCTCGAGCATCGGGTCGAGACGCATCGCGAGCCTCGTCGGGAGCGCCCGTCCAGGGCGGCGGGGAGCCCGGACTGCGCTGTCGCTCAGTGCACGTCGCCGTCGCTCGTGGTGTCCATCGCCGGGCGAACCCGGTCGACCCGGCGCAGCGCTAGTGCACGAGGCGCTCGAGCGCGGGTGTCCGGGCCCGCTCGAGCTTGCCCATGCAGACCAGCAACAGATCGCGGTACTCGCCGGTCTCGCGGAGCCCAGAGACCATCCAGCGGTTCCCGATCACGAGCGTGGGCACGCGCCGCACGCCTCTCCCGCGCGCCAGCCGGTGCTCCTCACGGATCAGCCGCCGCGTCTGCGAGGAGCCGAAGGCCGCGGTGAACCGGTTCATCTGCAGCCCTGCGCGCTCGGCGAGCTCGAACACGATGTCCGGCCGGGTGACGTTCAGCCCCTGCTCCAGCGCGGCGTGGCGCAGGCGCTTCTGCAGCTCGAGCCGGGCAGGCTCACCCTGGAGCCGCGCTGCCTCGAGCGCCGCGAGCGGCTCCACGCTCGAGCGCGGCGGGTCCCCCGACGTCCAGAGCTCGGGCCGCAGGGGAAGCGCCTCGCGCTCGCGCGCCGCCGACGTGAGGTCTTTCACCGCGCGGGAGATCTCGTCCTCGGTGGGAAGCGATTCCATCGGGCGCAGCGGATACGGACGCGGAACGAAGCGGAGGGCGTCGGCCAGCTCGCGCTGCAGCGGAAGCAGGCGCAGCTCGGCGAGCCACGACCAGGGGCAGAGCACGTCCTGGTAGACCAGCACCTGACTCTGCTTGGAGTTTCGGCTCATGCGTGGCGGCGGAGAGACGAACTGTAGAGAAGCGGGGCGCGGGTCGACAATGGTGTCGATCACGCCCCGCCGCAAAGCATCCAGGCTGGCCCGAAAGAATCGACGTCGGCTCAGGACGCACACACCGGGGGACTGCACACCACGCTCGGCTGGATGCCGGTGTCCTCAGAGCGCGCGCCGCGTCGCGACATCGCGCGCACGGGACAATGCCAGCGCGCGGTCGATGATGGCTCCCGCGGCGTCCAGCCCTGTTGCACGCTCCAGTCCCTCGAATCCTGGGCTCGAGTTCACCTCGAGCAGGGTCGGCCCGTCGCTCGTCTCGAGCAGATCCACGCCCGCCACCTCCAGGCCCACCACGGCCGTCGCCTGAACGGCCGCCTCGACGTACGCGGGCGCGAGCTCGATCGGCCGCCCGCGTCCGCCACGGTGGAGGTTGCTCCGGAACTCACCGCGCTTCGCCCGGCGACGCATGGCCCCCACCACCCGTCCGCCGACCACGAGCGCCCGGATGTCCCGGCCACGTGACTCGGCCACGAACTCCTGCAGGACGATCTCCTGACCGAGCCCCTGGAAGGTGTCGAGGATTCCCTGGAGCTCCGGGATCGTCGACGCGAGCATCACGCCGACCCCCTGGGTCCCGCGAAGCAGCTTCACGACGGCAGGCAGGCCTCCCACCTCGTCCACCAGGCGGGGGACGTTGCTCGCGTCGCGGGCCATCACCGTCCGGGGAATGCGCAGACCCGAACGGGCGAGCAGCTGCAGGCAGCGCAGCTTGTCCCGGCTCCGGGCGATGCCCTGCGCGCCGTTGAGCGCCGGGACGCCCATCATCTCCAGCTGCTCCACCACCGCGAGCCCGTAGCTCGTGATGGAGGCCCCGATGCGGGGGATGACCACGTCGATCCCGCGAAGCTCCACGCCCCGGAACACCATCCGCGGAGCGCCCGAGGTGAGGACCAGGTTGCAGCGGAGCGTGTCCAGCACCAGCGGGCGGTGGCCCCGCGCCCGGATGGCCTCCACCAGCCGCCGGGTGGAGTACAGCGCGCGCTTCCTGCTGAGGATCGCCACCACCCGGCGCCCGGTCCCCCCGGGCCTGCGGGGCTGTCGACGCTCCCGTGACTTCGGTCGCTGTCGTCTCGGGGGTGCCACGGCGGGCCGCGGACGCTAGCACCGCCGGAGGAGGAGCGGTTTGCGCCCCGGGACGGAGGGTGCTAGCCGAACGGGCTTTCCTTTCGTTACCGCCATGTCCGACGCCTCGGGCGACAACCGCTGGAAGCAGACGCTCAACCTGCCCCGCACCGACTTCCCCATGAAGGGGAACCTCACCCAGCTCGAGCCCCGCATCCTCGCTCGCTGGGAAGCCGAGGACACGTATCGGTCGCTGCTGCGGAAGAACGCGGGTGGACGCCGCTTCGTCTTCCTCGACGGGCCTCCGTACGCCAACGGGGAGCTGCACGCCGGCCATGCGCTGAACCACGTCCTGAAGGACATCGTGGTGAAGTCGCGGAACATGGCCGGGCTGCTCTGCGCCTACCGGCCGGGGTGGGACTGCCACGGGCTCCCCATCGAGCAGGCCGTCGAGAAGCGGCTCCGCGAGCGGAAGGTGGACCGGCGCACGCTCTCCCGTGACCAGTTCCTGGCGGCCTGCCGCGAGTACGCCCTGGAGTACATCGGGATCCAGGCCGCGGTGCGGAAGCGGATGGGGAACTTCGCGCTCTGGGAGGAGCCGTACCGCACGCTCGATTTCCCCTACGAGGCGCAGGAGCTCCGGGAGCTGGCCCGCATCGCCCGACGGGGTCTCATCTACCGGCGGAAGAAGGCCGTGTACTGGTGCATCACCGACCAGACGGCGCTCGCCGAGGCCGAGGTCGAGTACGAGAACCACCGGAGCCCGTCGGTCTACGTGGCGTTCCGCACCGAGCCGGGCGTGGCCGGGCTGCTTCCCGAGCGCCGCCGCGAGACGCTCGCGGATGCCTTTCCGGGTCTTGGCGGGCGGGAGGTGGACCTGGTCATCTGGACCACCACGCCGTGGACGCTTCCCGCGAACCTGGCGATCGCGGTGCACCCGACGCTCGAGTACGTTTTCTACGACCTCGGCCCCCGGGTCATCGTGGTGGCCAAGGACCTCCTGCCGCGGGTGCTCGGGGAGATCGCCCCGGATCAGATGGAGGTGAAGACCCTCGCGGCAGCCGGCGGCGAGGTCTCCGCGGCGGCGCTGGTCGAGCCGCGTCGCATCCTCGGATACGTGGCCGGAAAGGATTTGGAGGGCTTCGCCTACCGCCACCCGTTCGTCGATCGCCAGGGCGTGGTGGTGCTCGGGGAGCACGTGACGCTCGAGCAGGGCACCGGTCTGGTTCACACTGCGCCGGGTCACGGCCAGGAGGACTACGACGTCGGCATCCAGTACGGGCTGGACATCTACAATCCGGTCCTCGCCGACGGACGCTACGACGACACGGTGCAGCCGCCCGAGCTGCGCGGGGTGAAGGTCTTCGAGGCCAATCCGACGATCGTCCAGCTGCTGGCAAACCGGGGCGTGCTGCTCAACCGCGGTACCGACACCGTCGAGCACAGCTACCCCCACTGCTGGCGCTGCCACAATCCGATCATCTTCCGCGCGACGCCGCAGTGGTTCATCGCAATGGACCGTCCCCTGGACACGACGTCCGGGCTGGACGCCACGCTGCGGAGCAAGGCCCTGAGCGAGATCGACACGACCGTGAGCTGGGTGCCGGACTGGGGTCGCTCGCGCATCCGGGGAATGGTGGAGAACCGTCCGGACTGGTGCATCAGCCGCCAGCGGACGTGGGGTGTTCCGATCCCGGTACTGCTCTGCGAGGGGTGCGGCGAGTCGGTGGTGAGTCCGGAGCTCATGGAGCGCGTGGCGGACGCGGTGGAGAAGGAGGGGACCGGCGTCTGGTACTCGGCGCCGCTGGACCGCTTCGCTCCGGCCGGGCTGAAGTGCGAGTCCTGCGGGGGGAGGACACTGCGCAAGGAGACCGACATCCTCGACGTCTGGTTCGACTCCGCGTGTGCCTTCGCCGCGGTGAGCGAGCGCTGGCCGGACATGGGCCTTCCGGGTGATCTGTACCTGGAGGGCTCGGATCAGCACCGCGGCTGGTTCCAGTCGAGCCTGCTGGTCAGCGTGGCCAGCCGCGGACAGGCGCCGTATCGCGAGGTGCTCACCGCCGGCTTCGTGGTCGACGGCGAGGGGCGGAAGATGTCGAAGTCCGTCGGCAACACCGTGAAGCCCGAGAAGCTCATCGGGCAGATGGGCGCCGAGATCGTCCGGCTCTGGGTCGCCGCCGCCGACTACCGGGACGACGTCCGGCTCTCCGAGTCCATCCTCAGGAACCTCGCCGAGGGGTACCGGAAGATCCGGAACACCCTCCGCTACGCGCTGAGCAACCTCCACGACTTCGACCCCGCGAAGGACTCGGTGCCCGAGGCGCAGCTCCTGCCGCTCGACCGGTGGGCGCTCGCGCGGCTCGACGACGTGTCGGCACGCGTTCGACGCGCCTACGACGAGTACGACTTCCACCTCGTGTACCACGCGCTGGTCGACTTCTGCGGAAGCGACCTGAGCGCCGTGTACTTCGACATCTCCAAGGACCGCCTCTACACCTGGAAGCCGGGCGGCCACGCGCGGCGGAGTGGGCAGACGGTGCTCCATCGCATCCTGCTCGACGTGACGCGGCTGCTCGCGCCGGTGACCTCGTTCACCGCGGAGGAGGTCTGGGAGCATCTCCCCGGCCGCCCCGCGCCGTCGGTCTTCCTCGCTGGGTTGCCCCAGCCCACCGGCAAGCGGGACCCCGCGCTGATGGAGACGTTCGACCGGCTCTTCTCGGTGCGCTCGGCGGTGCAGCAGCAGCTCGAGGCCGCGCGGCGGGACAAGCTCATCGGAAGCTCGCTCGAGGCGAAGGTGGTGCTGCACGCCGATGCCGAGGGGCGGGAGCTCCTCGTCCGGCACCTCGGCGAGCTGCCCGGGCTCCTGATCGTGAGTCAGGTGGCGCTGGAGAAGGAGCCCACCGACCGGATGGTGCGCGCCACGGCGGCCCTTCCGGGCGCGGGGCATCTGGGGATCGAGGTCCGCAAGGCCGACGGCGCCAAGTGTCCGCGCTGCTGGACCTATGCCCCCGAGGTCGCGGCGGGCGCCGAGGTCTGTCCGAAGTGCCAGGAGGCGCTCTCGTGACCGGCCCCGGAGTGGAGCAGGTCGCCGAGCCGCGGGCCGCGGGAGCGTTCGTGCGGGATCCGGCGATGATCCGGAAGCTGCTGGTGCTCTACGTGAGCGCGCTGGCGCTCGTCGTCGTGGACCAATGGGTGAAGTACGAGATGGTCGATCGACTCACGAGCCGGTTCGACGGGCTGACGACGGTCAGCGCGCGGCTCGGTGCGCTCTACGGGCCGGCGCCGGCGCCCGGCTGGGACGGGCTGCACTTTCGCTCGAAGCGGCCCATCGTCTTCAGCGAGAACTTCCTCATGCTGCGCTACGCGGAGAACCCCGGGGCAGCGTTCGGGCTCTTCCGGCGTCTTCCGGCGGGCGCGCGGGGTCCGTTGTTCCACCTCGTGTCCATCGGCGCCATCGTCCTCATCACCGTCTACTACCTGCGCCTCGCGGGGACGCGGCAGGAGCGCTGGGCGCTGGTCGGTCTTCCGCTGGTGCTCGGTGGGGCCATCGGCAACTGGGTGGATCGACTTGCCCGTGGCTTCGTCATCGACTTCATCGAGGCGCACTGGAAGGACGTCTACACCTGGCCGTCCTTCAACGTTGCCGACAGTGCCATCGTGGTGGGGGTCATCCTCTTGCTCGTCGACGGCATGGTTCGCCGGGAGCGGAAGGTGTCTTCCGCGTCGTAGGTGAGAGGAGCTCCGGAGTGCTGCCCACGCTGATCGACATCCGCTTCGACACCCCGTTCGCGCAAGGGGTGCTCTATCTGGTCGCCGTCCTGCTGCTCGGGTACGGCATCTGGGCGGGGTGGCGGAACGCACCGGGCTCGGTGGAACCGAAGACGCGCAAGGAGCTGCCGCCCACCCGGGAACAGCGGACGCAGCGAGCCGTCATCTACGGCGTCGTCTTCGCGATCCTGATCGTCGTCGGCCTGTACTACGCCCTGCCGCCGACGGCCTTCCTCGGGAGCAAGGGGGAGGGATTTCCGCTGCACACCTACGGCCTGATGCTGATGGCAGGCTTCGCAGCCGCGATCCTGGTGTCGGGGCGGCTGGCGGAGCGCGAGTGGGGAGGCGCCGAGGGCATCCAGCGTCGCAACGACGCGATGGACCTGGCGGTGTGGGTGGTCCTCGGCGGGATCGGCGGCTCGAAGATTCTCTTCATCGTCGTGACCCCGAAGGACTTCCTGGACGCGGTGGCGAGCGGCAGCCTGTCGAAGATCCTCGGTGCGCTCGGCGGCGGATTCGTCTTCTACGGAGGGCTCATCGGCGCGTCGCTGGCGGTGTGGTGGTTCTGCCGGGCGAGGAAGATCCCGTTCCTGCGGCTGGCGGACATCATCGCCCCGACCGTCGCGCTCGGGCAGGCCTTCGGCCGGCTGGGCTGCTTCGCGGCGGGGTGCTGCTGGGGGAAGCCGGCGTCGATCCACGTACCGTGGGCGGTGCGATTCCCCGGCTCCGAGCGTGCGCTGACCCTCTTCGGCCAGCACACCGGTGGCGCGATCGCCTGGGACAGCCAGGCGCGGGAGATGCAGCGCTGGGTGATCGAGTCGACCGGCCAGGTGTTCGACCACGCGGTGCCGGGTGCGATCCGCGTCTCGGACTGGGTCGCGCAGCACGGGACCTCGCTGCCCATCCACCCGACGCAGCTCTACGAGTCGCTCGCCCAGCTGCTGCTGTTCGTGGCGCTGATGATCGCGCGGAAGTACCGGCGCTTCCACGGGCAGATCGTCGCGATGTACCTCATCGGATACGCCATCATCCGGACGACGGTCGAGCTGTTCCGGGGCGACTTCGAGCGTGGCACGCTGCACAAGCTCATCGAGCAGGTGCCGCTGGACGCGTGGTGGAACATCTCCACCAGCCAGTTCATCTCGCTGGTGATGT
>CAZDSB010000469.1:0-12868 GCA_964507515.1 uncultured Myxococcaceae bacterium | reverse complement strand
GAGCCAGGTGCGCAGGGTCTCCCCCTCGACGTGCTCGAGGGCGAGGTACACCTCGTCCTCCCAGGTCCCCACGTCGTGCACCGTCAGCACGTTGGGATGGGAGACGCGCGCCAGGGCCTGCGCCTCCGAGACCAGCCGCTCACGCCGGCCTTCCGGGTCCTTCCCCGAGGGACGCAGGAGCTTCAGCGAGACCCGCCGGTCCAGGGCGAAGTCGTGGGCGAGGTACACGACGCCCATGCCGCCGCTGCCCAGACAGTCGAGGACCACGTACCGGCCGAGGGTGGCTCCTCGGGGGAGGCGGGGCACCGGCGCGCCGACCCCGTCGTCAGGCGTGGCGCTCGCCGTGCGCCCCTGAGGGGACACCGGGCGACACACCTCTCCTGATTGGGCCTCGCGAACCATTGCGTCTCCCGGAGGAAACGGCGGGCGAAACTGTAACTCCAGCGCCTCGGGAGCGGCAAACCGTCGAGTTCACCGCTCGACGACTGGGGCGGGCCGGCTCACTGCATTCCCTGCATCGGGTAGAACACCCCGGGGGCGTCCGGGGCCGCTGATAGGGTCTCGAGCCCCCGTGCTCAACGGCATCTTCCTCGTCCTCGTCGCGGGCTCCGTCCTCACGGCAGCGTTTCGCGGCACCATGCCCCGGGTCACCGAGGCTTCCCTGACGGCGGCAAAGGCCTCGGTGGATCTGGCCCTGGGCCTGATCGGCCAGATGGCGCTCTGGCTCGGGATGATGGCCATCGTCCGCGAGGGCGGACTGATGCGCTCCATCGCCCGGGCGCTGCGGCCGCTCATGCGGCGGCTCTTTCCGGAGGTCCCCGAGGACCACCCGGCGATGGGCTCGATGATCCTCAACCTCGCGGCGAACATGCTCGGGCTCGGCAACGCCGCCACTCCGTTCGGCCTCAAGGCGATGAGCGAGCTGAACACGCTCAATCGCTATCCGGGCGTGGCCACCAACTCGATGGCGCTGTTCCTCTCCATCAACGCCGCGGGGGTGGCGATCCTCCCGCTCGGTGCGGTGGCGGTGCGCGCCGCGCTCGGATCGAAGGATCCGGCGGGCATCGTGCTCCCCTCCTTCCTCTCCACCTTCTCCGCGGCGGTGACCGCGGTGATCGTGGCGAAGCTGCTCGAGCGGAGCGCCCGCTTCAGTCCCGAGCGCTACGCCGCGGAGGTGACTCCCGAGGCGGCAGTGCCCGGAAAGGGTCCGGACGCCGCGGCGCTGGAGAAGGCGGAGAAGTTGGCGGTGGACCATGCGCCGGCCAGCCCCGGTCGCCGTGCGCTCGCGCTCGGGCTGGTCGCGCTCTTCGGGGTCGCGCTGGTCCGGGAAATCGCGCGGCTCCGGGTCGACCATCCTGGCTTCGCCCTCGTCCGCACGCTGATGAGCGAGTGGACGCTTCCCACCCTGATGCTCGCGATCCTGCTCTTCGGGCTCGCCCGCCACGTGAAGGTCTACGAGGTCTTCATCACCGGCGCGAAGGAGGGCTTCCAGATCGCGATCGTGATCATCCCCTTCCTCGTGGCCATCCTCGTGGGCATCGCGATGTTCCGGGCCTCGGGAGCGATGGACACCGTCATCGGCGTGATCTCCCCGGTGACCTCGCGGCTCGGCTTCCCGGCGGAGGCGCTGCCGATGGCGCTCATCAAGCCGCTGTCGGGCAGCGGCGCTCTCGGGGTGATGAGCGAGACGATGAAGACGCACGGGCCCGACTCGTTCATCGGCTACCTGGTGTGCCTGCTGAACGCCGGGACGGAGACGACCTTCTACGTGCTCGCCGTCTACTTCGGGAGCGTGCAGGTCCGGGTGCTCCGCCACACGCTCGTGGCGTGTCTGACCGCGGACCTCGCCGGCTACGTCGCGGCGACGAGCCTCTGCCATCTGTTCTTCGGCTGGGCGCCTCGTTAAGCCAGCGCGCGCTCGACCGCCGCGAAGGTCGCCTCCGGCGCATCGACGTGCACCCAGTGGCCCGCGCCGGGGATCTCCTCCAGCGTGACCCGAGGAGCGAGCGCCGCGATCCGCTCGCGCGCCACGGCATCGACCGTGGGCGACGCGCCGCCCACCACGAACGCGAGGCGGTGCCCGGGCGGAACCGAGCTCACCACGTCCCAGTCGTCCTCGGCGAGCACGCTTGCGTAGAGCGACTCGAGGCCGGGCAGGTCGAGGTCGAGACGCAGCGTCCCCGGCGACGGCTGGAGCGCCATGGCGAGCCACTGCGCGATGGCGCGCGGCTGTCCTCCGGCCTCCACCGCGGCGACGAACTCGGCGCGCGTCCGGTACTCGCGCGGCAGCCGTCCGAGCAGCGTCAGGATGTCGCGCGTCTGCTCGGCTCCGAGCCCGTCGGGCCGCGGCGAGGGCGACGCATCGAGCACGACCGCGCGCGGCACGCGCTGGTTGCTGGCGCGCTGGAGCGCGAGCACCACCTTCCCTCCCAGGGAGTGGCCGACGACCGCCTCCACCGGACCGGGAAGCGACGGCAGCAGCGCGAGCACGTCAGCGGCGGCGGCCCTGACGGTGTGCGGCGCCGAGAAGCCCTCGCGCGAGTCGCCATGGAGGCGCAGGTCCACGAGCGCTGCTCCCCAGGTCGGGTGTGCCTCCACCCACCTCCTCCCGAAGGAGCGCCAGTTTCCACCCCGTCCGAGCAGCCCGTGGAGGAACAGAACCCAGCGCTCCGGTGGGTTCGGACCCGCGGACATCTCGGTGTACGCGAGGGTGGCCATCGCGCGCAGTGAACTAGCACGGGGGGGCCGGCCTGCTAAGGTAAACGTCCCGTGTCGACAACTGCCGAGTTCGAGGCCGAGTGGAAGCGCTCGCGGCCCTCCAAGCTCCCGTGGATCTTGCTCGTTGCCGCGGTGGTCGTCGGCGGCTGGAGCTCCTGCACGCTGAAGGGCGCCAAGGACGAGGCAGAGGCTGCGCTCAGGAAGGAGAGCGAGCGGTCTGCCGCGCTCGAGACCAAGGTCAAGGACCTGGCGAAGACGCAGGCGGGTCTGGAGAACAAGATCCGCGACCTGGAACGGGAGAAGGCGCTGCTCGCCGAGCGGAAGGTCGAGCCGGTGAAGGAAGAGCCGAAGGCCGCGGCGAAGAAGCCGGCGGCGACGCCCGCGAAGTCGACGAGCTCGAAGAAGTCGACGAGCAAGAAGAAGAAATAGAGCGCCTCCGCTAACCGGCCCGCTTGCGCGGCTCGTCCCCGAGAATTTCCCGGAGGACCGGCGCCGTGGCGGTGCGTGCGCGGGCGATCTCCGCCGGCGTGCCCTCGGCGACGATGCGACCGCCGGCCTCGCCGCCTTCCGGCCCCAGCTCCACCACGTGGTCCGCCGCCGCGATGACCACCGGGTGGTGCTCGATGACCACCAGCGTGTCACCACGTGCGACCAGCTGATCCAGGACGCGGAGCAGCTTCGCCACGTCCGCCAAGTGCAGTCCGGTCGTCGGCTCGTCGAGCACGTAGAGCGTCGGCTCGTGCCGCGCCGTCGCCGTCAGCTCCGCGGCGAGCTTCAGCCGCTGCGCCTCGCCGCCGGACAGCGTGTGGCTCCCCTGCCCCAGCTGGAGGTAACCCACGCCCAGCTCGGAGAGGCAGCGCAGCGGGCCGGCCACCCGCGGCAGCGCCGAGAACGCCTCGAGCGCCTCGTCCACCGTGAGCCTCAGGGTCTCCCCGGCGTTGAGGCCTCGCCAGCGGATCTCCAGCGTCGCCGGCTCGAAGCGCGCTCCGCCACAGGCCTCGCACGGCGTGGTGACGTCGGGAAGGAAGGACATCTCGTGGCTGATGGCGCCCTGCCCCGCGCAGGTCTGGCAGCGGCCACCAGCCGTCGCGTTGAACGAGAAACGCCCCGGCCCGAAGCCCCGGGCCCGCGCCTCGGGCGTGCCGGCAAACACCCGGCGCAGCTCGTCCCAGATGCCGAGGAAGGTGGCCGGGACGCTGCGCGGCGTCCGCCCGATGGGTGACTGGTCCACCGACAGCACCCGCCGGAGCGGGCCGATGCCCGACAGCTTCCGGAACGGTCCAGGAGGTGGCGTCGTGCGCCCGAGCGCCTCGCGCACCGCGGGGAACAGCACCCGGCGCACCAGCGTGCTCTTCCCCGAGCCGGAGACGCCCGCCACCACCGTCATCCGCCCGAGTGGCACCGAGAGGTCCACGCCGCGGAGGTTGTGACAGCGCGCCCCCTCGAGCCGGAGCCAGTCACGCGCCGCGGGACGCACCGGCCTCAGGCCGCGCACCGGCAGCTGCAGCGCCCGCGCCGTCGGCGAGGCGTCCGACGCCAGCACCTCCGACGGCGCGCCGGCCGCGACGATTCGCCCGCCGAGGCGACCGCCGCCCGGGCCGAGGTCGACGAGGTGGTCCGCGGCACGCAGCGTGTCGAGGTCGTGCTCCACCACCAGCACGGTGCTCCCGGTGTCGACCAGCGTCCGGAGGTTGTCCAGCAGCCGCCCGGTGTCGCGCGGGTGCAGGCCGATGGTCGGCTCGTCCAGCACGTAGAGCGCGCCGGTCAGCCCCGCCCCGGCCTGCGCGGACAGCCGGAGACGCTGCATCTCGCCGCCGCTCAGCGTCGCCGCGGCGCGATCGAGCGAGAGATAGCCGAGCCCGACCCGCTCGAGGAACTCGAGCCGGCGCACCAGCTCGCCGAGCGCCGCGCCGCCGATGCGCGCGTCGTCACCGGAGAAGGACCAGCCGCGCACCTCCTCGAGCGCCCGGACCACAGGCTGCTGCACCACCTCGGCGTAGCGCCGGCCGAAGAGTCGCACCCGGCGGGGGATGGGCTGCAACCGCGTCCCCTCGCAGGAGGGACAGGGGTCGGTGGGCTCGTCCTCGAGACCGGCGCCTTCCAGGCCCGTGCCCTCGCAGTTTTCGCAGCGGCCCTGCGCGGTGTTGAAGGAGAACCACCGCGGGTCCAGCTCCGGCACGGCGGTGCCGCAGTGCGGGCAGCTCCGCTCGGAGGAGAGCAGCCGCTCCTTCTGGGCCGGATCGGGCGGCGCCCCTGCGCCGCTCCTCGAGCGTCCCCGGGGTGCGGGGGGACCTGCGCGGACGACCTTCACCGACTCCTTCCCCCACCGGAGGGCCTGCCGGAAGGCCTCCTCGGGAAGCTCCGCGGCGACCCCGGCCCAGACGACGAGGTCGATGGTGTGCTCGCGACTCTTGGCGAGCTTCGGAGGCGCGTCGGTCGAGACCCGGGCGCCGTCGCAGATGGCCTGCTTCACCCCGGCGCGTGCCGCGGCGGTGAACACGTCGAGGTAGGTTCCCTTCCGGGCCCGCACCACCGGCGCGAGCAAGTCGATGGGTCCGCGGCCCGACCTCGCCTCCGCCAGCAGCTGCTCCGTCGAGCGCGGGGCGATGGCCGTGTCGTCGTTCGGGCAGTGCGGCGTGCCCAGCTTCGCGAAGAGGAGTCGCAGGTAGTGCGCCACCTCGGTGACGGTGGCGACGGTGCTCGTCGCGCCTGCCCGCGCGGTACGCTGCTCGAGGGCCACGGCCGGAGGAAGCCCGCGGATCCGCTCCACGTCCGGACGGGGCAGAGTGGGAAGGAACTGCCGTGCGTAGGGGCTCAGCGTCTCGGTGAAGCGCCGCTGCGCCTCGGCGAACACCACGTCGAACGCCAGCGTCGACTTTCCCGAGCCGCTCGGTCCGGTGAGCACCACCAGCTTGCCGAGCGGGATGCGGCAGCTCACGTCGGCGAGGTTGTGCTCGCGCGCGTGCTCCACCTCCATGCAGGGCGCTCCGCTCGCGGCAGGCAGCGGCGCCGGCGCCGGATGGGGCCCGGCGGACGTGCGAAGCGCCTCGCCGGTCCGCGTCGGCCGCTGCGCGAGCTGCTCGGGCGTTCCCTCCGCCACCACCCGGCCACCCTCGCGGCCGCCACCGGGGCCGAGCTCGAGCAGCCAGTCCGCCGAGCTCAGGAGATCGAGGTCGTGATCGACGGCGAGGACGCTCGCGCCGGCATCGACGAGACCGTGCAGTGCCTCAAGCACGCGTGCCACGTCCTCGCCGTGCAGCCCCGCGCTCGGCTCGTCGAGGACGTAGAGGACGCCCTCCTGCACTCCGCCCAGGGCGCGCGCGAGCTTCACCCGCTGCGCCTCGCCACCCGACAGCGTCGACAGCGGCTGGCCGATGGGGAGGTATCCCAGCCCGAGCCGCTGCAGCGGCCGGAGCGCGTCGGCGACGGGCCGATCGTCTCCGAAGACCGAGAGGGCCTGATCCACGGTCATCGCCAGCACCTCGGAGACAGAGTGGCCCCGCAGGCGGACCTCGAGCACCTCCGGCTTGAAGCGCTGGCCGCGGCAGCTCGGGCAGGTGAGCGCGACGTCGGCGAGGAACTGCATCTCCACCGTCTCGCTTCCCTCGCCGGAGCACGCCTCGCACCGCCCGCCGTCGACGTTGAACGAGAAGTGGGCCGGGCCGAAGCCGCGCATCACCGCGTCCGGCTCGGCGGCGAACCGCTTGCGAAGGACGTCCCAGGCCTTCGTGTAGGTCGCCGCGTTGCCCCGCGAGGTCCGACCCAGCGGCGCCTGGTCCACGAGGACGACGCGGGTGAGCGGCAGCCCCGCCTCGACCGAACGGACCGCCCCCGCCGGCTCGAGGTCCGTCTGCCCGAGCGCGCGGGCCAGCGTGCGGTGGACGATCTCCTCCGCCAGCGTGCTCTTCCCCGAGCCGCTGGGTCCGCACACCGCGCCGAGGACGCCCAGCGGCAGCCGCACGTCCACGCCGGCGAGGTTGTTGGCCGAGGCACCGCGGACGTCGATCCACCCGCGCGGCGCGCGCCGGGCGCGGGCGTGCGCGCGGGCGGCGCCCAGGACGCGGCCCGTGGGAAGGTCCGTCCTCCGCGCGAGCGCCGCGGGCGTGCCGTCGAAGCAGAGCTTGCCGCCCTCGGGACCGGCACCCGGGCCGAGCTCGAGGACGCGGTCGCTGGCCCGGACGAGCGCCGGATCGTGCTCGAGCACCATCACCGCGTTCCCCCGGCGGGCGAGCTCACCCAGGGCGGTGGTGAGCGGCGGCAGGTCCGATGGATGCAACCCGACCGACGGCTCGTCGAGCACGAAGAGCGCGCCGGTGAGCCCCGTGCCCAGCGCCGCCGTGAGCGACACCCGCTGCGCCTCGCCGCCGGAGAGGGTGCGACTCTGGCGGTCCAGCCCGAGGTAGCCGAGGCCCACGCGCGCCAGCCACCCGAGGCGGCCCACCAGCTCTCGGCGTGCGAGCTCGCCCTGCCCCGTCCGGGTGGACAGCGACTCGAGCCGGCGGTGCGCCTCCGCGACCTCCAGCCGGTGCCAGGCGGCGAGGTCCAGCCCGCCGACCCGGTAGCGGAGCGCGTCCGCGTTGAGGCGGGCGCCACCACAGGCGGTGCAGAGCGTGTACGCGCGGTAGCGGCTGAGCAGCACCCGCACGTGCATCTTGTAGGTGCGAGACTCCATCCACCGGAACCACGCCCGGAGGCCCGGGTAGCGGCCGCCGCGATACGTGCCCTCGCCGTCGAGCACTGCCTCGCGCTGCTCGGGCCGCAGCTTCTCCCACGGAACCTCGAGCGGGATGCGGTTCGACTTCGCGAAGCGGACGAGCTGCCCGCGCTCCCACTCGCTCGAGCGGCCATTCCATGGTCGCAGCGCGCCATCGGAGATGCTCAGCGACGCATCGGGGATGACCTTGGCCCAGTCGATGCCCAGCGTCCGGCCGAACCCGCGGCACGCCGGGCAGGCACCCACCGGGGACTGGTAGCTGAAGAGCCCCGGCCGCGCCGGCTCGAAGCCGCGGGCACAGGTCGGGCACACCAGTCCCTGCCGGACGGGGCGGCGCACGCCGGCGAGCCAGAGGTGCGCGTCACCGTGGCCCTCGGCCCAGGCCTGCTCCAGGGACGCGGCCAGGCGCCCCCGCGCGTCCTTCGACACCGTGATCCGGTCCACCACCACGTCGGCCTGGCCAGCGGCGCCCATGGCCTCCGCGGGACGCAGCTCCTCGAGCGGCCGCACCTCGCCGCCGATGAGCAGCCGGCGGAAGCCGTCCTTCAGCAGGCGGGCACGCACGCCGATGAAGGTCTCGGTGTCGGGGATTCGCACCGGGAAGGTGAGGATCGCCGGAGAGCCGGCGTGCTCGGAGGCGAGCGCGTGCGCGGCGGAGTCCGGGTCGCGGCGGACGGCCTCCTCGCCATGCTCGGGGCAGAGCGGAAGCGCCTCGCGGGTGAACAGGGCCGAGAAGTAGGCCTCGAGGTCCGCGAGCGTGGCGACGGTGGAGCGCGAGCTCTTCACGCTGGTGCGACGGTCCACGGCGATGCCGGCAGCCACCGGCTCGAGGCGGTCCATCGGCGGTCGCTCGAGGCGCTCGAGGAACTGCCGGGCGTAGGGGCTGAAGCTCTCGACGAACCGGCGCTGCCCCTCGGCGTAGAGGGTGTCCACCGCCAGGCTGCTCTTGCCGCTGCCGGACACGCCGGTGACGGCCGTGAGCTGGCCTGCGGCGAGCTCGACGCTGACGCCCGCCAGGTTGTGGGTGCGGGCACCCTCGAGGTGGATCCGATGCATGGACGGGGAGGTGCGGTGCTAACAGGACGACGCCGCCCACGCACCCCCTGCGAGGCTCGATCCACGCACCCGGAGGCTCCCCTGCGGGCAGGCGAGCACCGGCCGTGCCTATCGTGTCGGGCATGGAGGGGCCGGAGCGAGAGCGACTACGTCAGCAGGCGGCGGCGGCGCTGGCGCTGGACGACGAGGCCCTTCTGACTGCCTGCGAGGTCTCGACCTTCGTCGGGGGCGGGCCCGGCGGACAGCACAGGAACAAGACCGCCAGCGCCGTCCGCCTCGTGCACCTGCCGACCGGGGTGACGGTCACCGCCACCGAGCGCCGGAGTCAGGCGCAGAACCGCGGAACGGCCCTGGAACGCATGCGCGGGGCCCTGCGCGCGCTGACCTACGTGCGGCGCCCCCGGCGACCGACCCGGCCGTCACGCGGGGCGAAGGAGCGCCGCCTCGACGCGAAGAAGCGGCAGGGCCGGAAGAAGGCAGACCGCCACGACGGGGGCGGATGGTGAAGGCCCGGCTCGTCGGTGAGCCGGGCCGCCGGGAACCTCGCTCGGGTCAGCGCTCCCGCGGGTCGGGGTGACCCTTCTTCTCCTGCGGGTCGACCTTCTTCGGAGCGGGACGATGCGCCGGCGCGGGCTGGACCACGGCGGCCTTCGACTCGGCCGCCGAGCTCTCGGCGATGGGCGCGGACCGCGGCGGCGCGGGCTGGACCGGCGCCGCGCGAGGAGCCTGCTCGGCGCGGGGCACCGGACGGAGGATCGGACCCTCGTTGCCGGGACCGTTGCCGGGCGAGCCACCCATCGGCTCGGGGCGGACCATCGGCTCGACCGGCCGCTGCGTCCCGGGGAACGGCGCGGGCTGGCGCACCGTCACCGTGCTGGTCGAGGGGGCCGGGCCGGGGACCGGCGTCGCGACCGGAGTCCCGCCGACGTTGGCCGGAGGACGCCCCGGGAAGGGAGCGGGCTCCATGACGCGCCCCGAGTTCACGGGGGCCCGGATGGGGACCGGCGCGACGACGACCGGGTGCACCGACGCGGCCTCGTGGGGAACGAGCGGGGCCTGGGCGTTGACCGGCCGGCCCTCGCGGGTCACGCCCGCGGGAGCGACGACCTCGACCACGCCGGGCCGACCCACCGGATGGACCACCATGCCCGGGCGCACCACCGGCGGCGCGCTCAGCACCACCGCGGGCGGCGTCCCCACGGGACAGGGAACGATGACGCCGGGCTGCGAGCCGGGAGGAGGCGGTACGAACACGCCGTGAGGCCCGATGGGCCGCGCATAGCCGGCGTGAACGACCCGGACCTGCACCAGCGGGACGTAGACCGTGGGCGGCGGCGGGATGAAGACCCGCGTCACGGGCCGCCAGAAGCCGCCGACGAAGACCACCGCGTCACCGCGGTACTCGTAGTACGGCTCGCTGTAGACCCAGCCCGCCCTCGGCGGACGGGACCAGAACCCGCGGGCCCAGACCCACTCGCCGTTCCACCAGGTCCAGTGACCGCCGACCCAGATCGCGTCGTAGTACGGGCTCGGAGGCGGCGGGTCCCACAGCATCGGGGGCGGCGCCCAGGGGATGGCCACCGGAGCCGGCTGGTCCAGCGGCGGCTCGATCGAGACGGACTCCCAGCCCTGATCCTGCGCCACGACCGGCGCGGGCGCGGCGGGCGGCGGCTGGTACACCACCGGCGGCGGCGGGGGCGGAGGCGCGCGATAGACGACTGGCGGCGGTTGCTCGCGAACCTCGCGGACCACGCAGGCCGGGGCGAGCACCGCGCATCCCATCAAGAGCATCCTGCGCATCGTCGTTCCAACCTTCCTTTCCTGCTGGCGAGACGCCCCGATGCGCCTGGCTATTCATCGCGCGACCGGCGCTCGGGCGGGCGACTAGGCTATCGCCCGATGGCGACGCGCATCTCGTGCAACGGTGTGCAGCTGGCGGTGGAGGACGCGGGTGAAGGCGGGCCGACGGTGCTCTTCTCCCACGGGCTCCTCTACTCGCTGCGGATGTGGGACGCGCAGATCTCCGCGCTCCGCGATCGCTTCCGCTGCGTCGCCTACGACCATCGCGGGCAGGGAGAGAGCGAGATGCCGCTCACCGGCCTCGACATGGACACGTTGACCGAGGACGTGGTCGCGCTGATCCACGCGCTCGGCATCGGGCCGGTGCACTTCGTCGGAATGTCGATGGGCGGGTTCGTCGGGATGCGCCTCGCGGCGCGGCGGCCGGAGCTGGTGCGCTCGCTGGTGCTGATCGACACCTCCGCCGGACCCGAGCCCGCGGAGAACATCCCCCGCTACCGCCGCCTGGAGTGGGTGGCGCGCTGGTTCGGGACCCGCCCGGTGCTGGGTCGGGTGCAGGCGATCATGCACGGAGCGAGCGCACGGCGAGATCCTGCTCGCGCGGCGGAGCTTCGCCGCTGGAGCGAGCACCTCCTCCGCGCCGACGCGGTGCCCATGAACCGGGCGGTGGAAGGCGTGATCACCCGGGAGAGCGCGATGCCGCTCCTTCCCCGGATCCACCAGCCCACGCTGGTGCTGGTGGGCGAGGAGGACACGGCGACCGTTCCGGCTCGCTCGGAGGAGATCGCCGCGGGCATCCGGGGCGCGCGGCTGGCCCGCATCCCGCGCGCGGGTCACATGTCGCCCATCGACGCGCCCGAGGCGGTCACCGCCGAGCTCCGCCGTTTCCTGGAGGCGCAAGCATGAGCCGCTGGACGCGCGCCCACACCGTCCTGGCGATGCTCCTCGCGCTGTGCGGCTCCCCTCCCGCCAGCGCCGCGGGGTCCACCGCGGACGCGGGAATGAGCGCGGCGGCGTCACCGAGGGCCGGGCTGAAGTCACCCCGGCTCTACGTGCTCGACTGCGGGAGGCTGACCTCCGACTCGGCCGAGGAGTACGGACTCGCACGGAACGAGGTCGCCGACACGAGCATGGCGGACCCGTGCTTCCTCGTGATGCATCCCCGAGGAATCCTCCTCTTCGACACCGGGCTCCCCGACAAGCTGGCCGGGCATCCCACGAAGCTCGAGGGGTACGGCCTCGAGGTGACCACGCCGCTGCGAGCCCAGCTCACCGCGATCGGCGTCACCCCGGCGGACGTCACGTACCTCGCGCTGTCGCATTCCCACTTCGATCACATCGGCAACGCGCCCGACTTCGCCGCCTCGACCTGGATCGCGCAGAAGGCCGACCTCGACTCGATCTTCGGACCGGGGGTCAAGGAGCCGCCGCCGCCGGAGCTGCAGGCGCTCGCGCACGCCCGGAAGCAGATCATCGCGGGCGACCACGACGTCTTCGGCGACGGCACGGTGGTGCTCCTCTCCACGCCCGGACACACGCCGGGCCACCAGTCCCTGTACGTCAAGCTCGCGAGGACCGGGGGCGTGGTCATCTCCGGGGACCTGTACCACCACGACGAGGAGCGCACGCTGGACCGCATGCCCGCCGAGGAGCGCGCGACGGCCACGCCCGCCTCGCGACGGAAGATCGAGACCTTCCTCGCGCGCAGGCACGCGCAGCTGTGGATCGGCCACAGCACCGCCTTCTTCCGGAACGCGGTGAAGGCCCCGCGCTGGTACGACTGAGTCAGGGCCGAGGCCAGGTGGTCTCGGCGTCAGCCCGGCCGCGGCGTCTCGGAGTACGCGCGGCTGATGGCGATGAAGAACGCCACGACCAGCGGCCCTGCGACGAGGCCCACCGGTCCGAACGCCGCGAGCCCTCCGAGCAGCGCGAAGAACACCACCGCCCCGTGCATCTCCACCCCGCCCTTGATGAACAGCGGCTTCACCACGTTGTCGATGAGGCCGACGACGAGGAAGCCCCACGCGATCAGGAACAGGCCCCACCCGATCCGGCCCTGCACGAAGAGCACGATGGAGAGGAGCACCGGCACGCTGCCCGCGCCCACCGAGGGGATGAAGGACATGAAGAAGGTGACCAGGGTGAAGAAGATGGCGTTCGGCACCCTGGCGATGAGGAAGCCCACGAGCGCGGCGACCGCCTGCACCGCTCCCGTTCCCACCGTCGAGATGACCACCGCGCGGGAGACGCCGCGGAACTCGGCGAGGAAGCTCCGGAAGCGACCCGGAGGCAGCGGGGTCACGCGCTCCAGCCACCCCACCAGACGATGGCCGTCGGTGAGGAGGAAGTAGAAGGCGATCAGCATCAGGATCGCCTCGATCACCGCGCGTGACGTCGCACCGAGGAAGGTGGTGACCGCGGCCGCCGCCTTCCCGCTCTGGGACTGGACCACCTGGACCCAGCTCTGGACGCCGTCGCCTCCCCCGAGGGTTTGCAGGGCCCGGGCGGCGAGAGCCTGCAGGGGATCGGGCAGCCGCTCGAGGACCCCGGAGACGCCGGACTCCTGGACGGCTCCGCGGA
>CAZDSB010000468.1:0-4349 GCA_964507515.1 uncultured Myxococcaceae bacterium | reverse complement strand
TCACGCACTGGACGGTGCTGGTCTCCCGACGCACGGGGCAGGGGTGGGCGCCGGCGGAGGTTGCCCCGTTCAGCGGACGCTGGAACGACGGGGACGTCACCATCACCCGCGATGGTCGGCGCCTGTTCTTCATCTCCAACCGCCCGGTGAAGGGCGACACGCCACGGCCGGACACCGAGATCTGGACCATGGAGCGCTCCAGCTCGGGATGGGGTCCGCCTCGCCACGTCGCCGAGCTGTCCAGCCCGGGCGACGAGTGGTTCCCGACGATGACCGACGACGGCACGCTGTTCTTCGGGTCCGAGCGGCCCGGCGGCAGGGGCAAGTGCGACCTCTGGCAGGCGCGCTGGCAGGGCGACCACTTCGCTGCGCCGGAGAACCTCGGCGAGCCCATCAACTCGGCGGAACAGGAGATCGAGCCCTGGATCTCCGCGGACGGCAAGATGCTGGTGTACGAGCTGCCCGCATCGGCGCTCGAACTCCGGTCGCCGTGCCCGGACACGCACTAGGACCGCATCGCCCCTCGGCTGCAGGGAACGGGTGAACGCCGCGCTGGCGCGAGCGGGTGGGGCGATGACAGGCTCGCCCGCTCACGCCAGGAGGGCGCATGCAGCGGAAGCCGAACGGTCCCGGTGTTCCCGAGGAGCTCTCGAGACGGCGGCTGCTCCAGCTCGGGGCCGCGGGGGCCGCGTTCCTCGGAGCACGGGCTGCCGCCGCCGCACCCGCCACCCTGGCGGACGCAGGAGCCGTCGAGTCCGGCGGCCTCGACGAGGTCGGACTCGACGACCTCCAGGCGCGGATGGCGAGCGGCGCGGAGACCAGCCGCTCCATCACCCAGAAGTACCTGGACCGGATCGTCCAGCGAGACGGGCGGCTGCGGTCAGTGCTCGAGACAAACCCGGACGCGCTGGCGCAGGCCGAGGCGATGGACCGGGAGCGTGAGGCGGGGAAGGTGCGCGGTCCGCTCCACGGGATCCCGGTGCTTCTCAAAGACAACATCGCGACGAAGGACCGGATGCACACCACCGCCGGCTCGCTCGCGCTGATGGATGCGACGGTCCCCGCGGACGCGTTCCTGGTGGGGCGCCTGCGCGAGGCCGGCGCGGTGCTCCTGGGGAAGACGCAGCTCAGCGAGTGGGCCAACTTCCGCTCCACCCACTCCTCGAGCGGATGGAGCGGGCGGGGCGGTCAGTGCCGCAACGGGTATGCGCTGGACCGCAGTCCCTCGGGGTCGAGCTCGGGGTCGGGCGTCGCGATCTCGGCGAGCCTGTGCGCGATCGCGGTGGGCACCGAGACCGACGGGTCGATCGTTTCGCCATCGGCGGCCTCGGCGCTGGTGGGGGTGAAGCCGACGGTGGGTCTGGTGAGCCGCGGCGGCATCGTCCCCATCTCGCACAGCCAGGACACGGCGGGCCCCATGGCCCGGACGGTCCGCGACGCGGCGCTGCTGCTCGAGGTGCTCGCCGGGCGTGACCCCGCCGACGCCGCGTCTGCCGCGAAGGGCGCGCGCTTCGACGTCAAGTACTCGGGAGCGCTCGACCGTGGAGCGCTGAAGGGCGCCCGCATCGGTGTGGCCCGCACCAAGTACTTCGGATACCACCCGGCGACCGATGCGCTCGCGGAGAAAGCGCTCGAGGTCCTCAAGGCCGAGGGCGCGGTGCTCGTCGACCCGGCGAACATCGCCACCGCGGGGAAGCTCGACGACCCGGAGCTGGAGGTCCTGCTCTACGAGTTCAAGGCCGATCTCGACGCGTACCTGTCGAAGCTCGGTGGCACCGGGCCGCGGACGATGAAGGCGCTCATCGCGTGGAACACGGCCCACGCCGACGCAGAGATGCCGCTCTTCGGACAGGAGCTGTTCATCGACGCGGAGAAGAAGGGGCCGCTCACGACGGCCGCCTACCGCAAGGCGCGCGACGCTTGCATCCGGCTGTCACGGAAGGAGGGCATCGACGCGACGATGAGCAAGCACCGCCTCGACGCGATCGTGGCGCCGACGCAGGGGCCGGCGTGGCTCATCGACTGGGTGAACGGGGACTCGTCGTCCGGTGGATGCAGCACGCCGGCCGCGGTCTCGGGCTACCCGCACGTGACCGTGCCGATGGGCCAGGTCCGCGGGCTGCCGGTCGGCTTCAGCTTCTTCGGTCGTGCGTGGAGCGAGGCGCGGTTGCTGGCGCTGGCCCACGCCTTCGAGCAGGCGACGCACGCCCGGAAGCCGCCGACGTATGCGGCAAGCGCGGTGCTCCCGGCCGGCTAGGAGCCGGCGGCGCGGGCCAGCCAGCGGCGACCCGGCTCCGGGTCCACTCCGAACTTCTCGAGCCCGGGGAACACGACCTGCTCGAGCGTGCCGAGGAACACCTCGCGCTTCTTCTCCAGCGGGAGCACTCCGAGCCGTAGCAACCCCTCGGGGTCCTCCCCCTCGGGCGACGCCGCGAACAAACTCTCGTCGATGGTCCCGGCGAGCATCCCGGGGATGAGCGGCGCGAGGAACGCGATGTCCGTCGCCGCCGCCTCGCGCGACAGGTGGGCCCAGCCCATGCGGGAGTGGACCACCTCGTCCTTGGAGATGCTGTGCAGCACCTCGCGCACCTCGGGGTCCGGCTCGGCGGCCATGAGCGTCGTGAGTGTCGCCATGCTCTCGGTCTCGGTGATGCAGCAGGCGGCGACGACCTCGTAGAGTGCGGCCTGGCGCTCGTCGAGGGAGTCCGGGGCGATGGACGGCAGGCCCGCCTCCGGGTCCAGCACGACGTGCAGTCCGAGGCTCCCGGCGAGCCGTGCGCACAGCTCGGTGTGGCGGCGCTCGTCGTCCGCCGCCCGGCGCATCATCGCGGGGACGGGCGAGGCAGGGTCGAAGCTGGCGACCACCGCCGCCAGCCGATCGAACCGCAGCGCTGCCTCCTGCTCCACCCGCGCGCGGAAGGCCCAGGCCTCTGCCGCCGCCGCGCGGGCCGACGTCACCAGCCCTTGACCCCGCTCCCGGCCGAGTTGGTGGTCCCGGCGTCGGCGGCCGGCTTCTTCGCCTTCTCCTGCGCGTTCGCCTGCGAGCAGGCCGTGGCGGCCACTGCCCCGACCACCGCGCCCCCGAGCACCAGCACTTGGAACAGCTTCTTGAATTGCATTCCGGCCCTCCCGGCCAAATTCAGCGCGGCGCAGCATGGCGGAGGGCCCCGGCTGGCGCAAGGTCATCGGTGCCCGTGCAGCCTCCAGGCAACGCGCGGATGGGCCCGGGGCACGACGAGGTCCCCAGCGTTCAGCCGGCGGCCGGCGCAAGGCCTCCGATCGTTCCGGTCGCCGTGGCCGGCCCCTCGACCAGCGTTCGTCCCTTCCAGAGGAAGTAGATTGCCGGATAGACCCCCAGCTCGAGCAGGAACGACGTCACGAGCCCGCCGACCATCGGGGCTGCGATGCGCTTCATCAGATCCGCCCCCGTTCCTGTGGACCAGAGGATGGGGAGCAACCCCATGAACGCGGCGCACACCGTCATGGCCTTCGGGCGAATGCGCTTCACCGCGCCCTGGACGATCGCCTCCACCAGGTCTCCCCGCGTCCTGAGCCTTCCCCTGGCCCGTGCCTCCTCGTGCGCGAGATCCAGGAAGAGGAGCATGAAGACGCCGGTCTCGGCGTCCAGGCCCATCAGGGCGATGATGCCCACCCACACCGCGATCGAGACGTTGTACCCGAGCATCCACAGCAACCACACCGCGCCGATGGCAGAGAACGGCACCGCGAGCAGGACGATGCTGGCCTTCATCGCCGAGCGCGTGTTCAGGTAGAGCAGCCCGAAGATCAGGAACAGCGTGACCGGGAGGATGAACTTCAGCCGCTCCCGGACCCGGAGCATGTTCTCGTACTGCCCACTCCACGTCATCGCGTAGCCGGCAGGCACCCTCACCGACGCGGCGACCGCCTGCTTTGCCCGGTCGACGTAGCTGCCGATGTCTACCCGCGAGGTGTCGAAGTCCACGTAGACGTAGCCGGCGAGCAGCCCGTTCTCGTTCCGGATCATCGACGGCCCCTGGACCAGCCCCACATCGGCGATCTCCTCCATCGGGATCTGCCCACCCCCGGGGAGAGGCAAGAGGACCCGCCTGAGCGCGGAGAGGTCCTCGCGGTAGTCGCGGGCATAGCGGACGTTGATCCCATAGCGCTCCCGCCCCTCCACGGTGACGCCCTGTTCCTCGCCGCCGACCGCGGTCAGCACCATTGCGTTCGCATCGTCGATGCTGAGCCCGTACCGGGCGAGCTGATCGCGCTTGAGCTGGAAGTCGAGGAAGAAGCCCTCGGAGACCCGCTCCGCATAGACGCTCCGGGTCCCGGGAACCCTGTTCAGCGCGGCCTCGATCGCGACC
>CAZDSB010000467.1:0-2975 GCA_964507515.1 uncultured Myxococcaceae bacterium | reverse complement strand
TTATCGGGCTCGCCGCCGGACGTCAACGGAGGCGGGCTGGATGTCCGCGTCCAGCTCCAGCCATGCGTAACCGCAGACCGTGCACACCGCCTTCCGTCCCTCTGCGAAGGTGAGGCCCGTCTTCACCTCCACCGCGTGCCCCGCCGGCGCCGGGCAGCGAGGACACGGGCTCGAGGGCGCACGCACCGAGTAGTCCCACTGGTGCGGAGGAAGCCGCAGAACCCGGAACCACTCGACGACCAGCGCCTCGCTCCAGCCCACGTCCAACTTCCGGCCGGCGGGCACCACGCCCTTCGCAAGCCCGAGCCAGTACACCCGCAGCTCCTCCACGTGCCGCTTCATCCCCCGGATGGCGAACGTCTGCCCCAGCGTCTCGACCATCGCCATGAGGCGGCCCCGGTCCATGACCGGAACATGCGTTCAGTACGACGCCGCCGTCAACGGCCTCCGCAACCCCGCGCCGCTGCTAGGGTCCACGCGTCATGGCCGAGCCCCGCGTCCACTTCCGCGCCTGCAACCTCTGCGAGGCCATGTGCGGGCTGCGCATCGAGGTGGAGGGCGAGCAGATCCGCTCCATCCGCGGCGACGCCGACGACCCCTTCAGCGCGGGCTTCCTCTGCCCGAAGGCGACGGCCCTCGAGGACGTGCACGTCGACCCCGACCGGCAGAAGCTCCCGCTGCGGCGCGCCGGCGACGCCTGGACGCCCGTCGGCTGGGAGGAGGCGTTCGACGAGGTCGCCCGCAGACTGGCCGAGGTCCAGGACCGCCACGGCCGCGACTCGGTCGCCATCTACCTCGGCAATCCGAACGTCCACAGCCTCGGCGCGCTGACCCACGGGCTGCAGCTCATCCGCGCGCTCCGGACCCACAACCGGTACTCGGCGACGTCGGTGGATCAGCTGCCGCACCACCTCGCGGCCACGACGATGTTCGGCCACATGCTCCTCCTCCCGGTGCCGGACATCGACCGGACCCAATTCTTCCTCGCCCTCGGCGCGAACCCTCTCGCCTCCAACGGCAGCATGATGACCGCGCCGGGAATGCCGCTCCGGCTCAAGGGCCTCAAGGCCCGCGGCGGCCGGCTGGTCGTCGTGGATCCGCGCCGGACCGAGACCGCCGAGCTCGCCGACACCCACCTCTTCATCCGTCCCGGCACGGATGCGCTCCTCCTCGCCGCGCTCGTCCGCACCATCCTCGAGGAGAAGCTCGACCGTCCCGGCCGCCTCGCCCCCCTCATCGAGGGCCTCGAGCAGGTGCGGACCGCCGTCGCCCCCTTCGCCCCCGAGCGCGTCGCCGCGCCGACCGGCATCCCCGTCGAGCAGATCCGCGCGCTGGCCCGCGACTTCGCCGCTGCCGAGTCCGCCGTGGCCTACGGACGGGTCGGGCTCTCCACCCAGGCCTACGGCGGCGTGGCCCAGTGGCTCATCCAGGTGCTCAACGTCGTCACCGGCAACCTCGATCGTGCCGGCGGAGCGCTCTTCACCCGGCCGGCGGTGAACCCGCTCGGGCTGGCCCCCCGCGGCGGCTACGCCCGGCACCGCACCCGCGTCCGGAAGCTGCCCTCGTTCGGCGGCGAGTTCCCCGTCGCCGCGCTCGCCGAGGAGATGTTGACCGACGGCCCGGGGCGAATCCGCGCGCTCGTCGTACTCGGTGGCAACCCCGTGCTCTCCACACCCAACGGGGCGCAGCTGGAGAAGGCGCTCGGCTCGCTCGACTTCATGGTGGCGGTGGACCCGTACCTCAACGAGACCACTCGCCATGCGAACGTCCTGCTGCCGCCGACGACCTCGCTCGAGCGCGAGCACTACGACGTCGTCTTCCACCTGCTTGCGGTGCGGAACACGTCGAAGTGGTCGCCGGCGCTGTTCGAGCCTGTTCCCGGAGCGAGGCACGACTGGCAGATCTTCCAGGCGCTCACCCGGAGGCTCCGCTCACGCGGACGGTCCCGCCTGCTCAGGCCGTTCCGCGCGCTGGTGGACCGCATCGCCACGCCGCGGATGCTCATCGACCTCGGGCTGAGGACCGGCCCATACGGATTCCGCTCAGCGCACCGGCTCTCGGTGTCGAAGCTCGAGGCGAACCCTCACGGCATCGACCTCGGCCCGCTCGAGCCGTCGCTGCCCGGTCGGCTGATGACGCCCGACCGCAAGATCCACCTCGCGCCCGAGGTGCTGGTCCGCGACCTCGCCCGGGTCGAGTCCGAGCTGCTCTCGGCCCCGCGCGCCAGGAACGGCGAGCTGCTCCTCATCGGCCGTCGCGATCTCCGCAGCAACAACTCCTGGATGCACAACAGCCAGCGGCTGGTGAAGGGGCGCGATCGCTGCACGCTGCTGATGCATCCGGACGACGCACAGGCGCGCGGCCTCGCACCGGGTCAGACGGTGCAGGTCCGCTCGCGCGTGGGCAGCATCCCGGTTCGCCTCGAGCTCACCGACTCGGTGATGCCGGGCGTGGTGAGCCTTCCGCACGGCTGGGGGCACGGACGTCCCGGCGTGCAGCTCCAGGTCGCGGCGGCGCACGCGGGGGCCAGCATCAATGACCTCACCGATGATCAGGCGGTGGACGCGCTGCTCGGGACCGCGGCCTTCAGCGGCACGCCGGTCCACGTCACGGGCGGCTGAGGCTCAGGAGTCGAACGGGTGCCAGAACGCGTCGGGTGGTGGCGGCGGCGCGTCGGCTGATAGCTCTCGCCAGGCCTCGGCAGTGGCCGTCTCTGCGGGCTCGCGTGTCTCGATGAGGCGGAGGCTCCGAGGGTCCCGGAATCGCGTCGCCCGGACGGGATGCGGGATGCCCTGCCAGTAGTACACGGGCCCGAGGTTCTCCATGTCCAGCAGGTCTGTGCGCTTCACGGGGCAGCTCCCTTCGCAGCGGGAGATAGCGAGTGAACGTTCCCGTGACAATGCCGTGTCGGTCTGACATCCGGGCGGCCGGCGTCTCAGGCGTGGCCCGAGACGGGCGCGTAGACCTCCACTGGC
>CAZDSB010000466.1:0-11998 GCA_964507515.1 uncultured Myxococcaceae bacterium | reverse complement strand
GACGAGCACGGGGTGCGCCGTCTTCCCTGGGAATCCGGAGCCCTCGGGCCGACCACGCTAGAGTTCCCCCGTGCTGGTGGATCCGTCGGGCTTCTGGGGCCTTCCCACCGCGAGCATCGACTGGTGCGAGCAGAACTACGTCGTCACCCGGTTCGTCGCGGAGTTCTGGAACACCGTGTCCAGCCTGGCGATGGTCGCCGCCGGGCTTGTGGGGATCTCCAGCCGGCGGTTCGTGCGCGAGATCCGTCTCGCGTTCGGGCTGCTGATCCTCGTGGGGCTGGGGAGCATCGCCTTTCACGGAACGCTGCGCTTCGAGCTGCAGATGCTCGACGAGCTGCCCATGCTCTATCTCGTCACCTGGCTGACCTGGCTCCTGGTGGAGAGAGGACCGGGCCGCCGGCTCGGCCGCTGGCTCCCGGCGCTGCTGCTCGGGTACGTGCTGCTGGCGACCGCCGGCGCCACCCTCAACCGCGGGCACGCGCAGTTCCTCGCCTTCCACTTCAGCTTCGGCGCGCTGGAGATCTTCTGCATCCTCCGGGTGACCTGGATCGCCCTCCGCCCCGAGAACCGACCGGTGCGAGCACGGTTCGCGACGGGTCTGGCCGCCTACGCGACGGGCGTCGCGATCTGGTTCGTGGACCTCGAGGCGTGCGCCCAGGTGAGCAGGCTGCAGCTGCACGCCGGGTGGCACGTGCTGGTGTCGATCGGCTTCTTCCTCCTCCTGGGCGTGATCTCCTTCGACCGGCAGCGGCGTCGGGGGGAGGAACCTGTCAGGGAGGACCGGACCGGAGCGTCTCTCGGGCAGCGGCCCGCTGCTGCTCGGCCAGGGCCACCCGCTGATACGCCACGTAGTACTTGAAGATGTTCGAGACGTAGGTGACGGGCTCCCGGCCGACCCGATCGGCGACCACGAATTCGACGTTCCCGAACCAGCGGTTGGGGTCGAGCCCGCGGCGACGCGTCTCCTCGCGCAGGGACTGGATGCGATTCGGTCCTGCGTTGTACGAGGCGAAGGCAAAGAGGCCCTTCACCAGCGGATCGAGCGCGGGCTCGTTGAAGTAGGTGTCCTCCACGTGGCGGAGGTACTTCACTCCGGCGTGGATGTTCGGCTCGAGCTTCTCGATGTCGCCGACGTTCATCTGCCCTGCGGTCGCGGGCATCAGCTGCATGACGCCGATGGCTCCGACGCGGCTCCGGACACGCTGGTCGAGCCGGGACTCCTGGTAGCCCTGAGCCATGACCAGGAGCGGATCGACGTCGTACCGCTTCCCGTACTTCTCGAAGAAGCCCACCGTCTGCTGGTACCGGCGGAAGGAGTCTCCCGAGGTCGCCGGAAGGACCGAGCGGGGGCGCCGCTGGTACTGCTGCAGCAGCATGTTGCCGAAGGTGGTCCCCTTCCGGTGTCTCCGCACGAAACCGTCCAGCGCCACCTTCAGCTGCGGGCTGTCCTTGCGCATCATCCACGCCACCGAACCGCCGCGGCTGACCGCCACCCTCGGGTCGAATCGGAGCGCCGGGTAGAAGTGCTTCCAGAAGCTCACGGTGTAACCGTCGCACACGGTGATCGGCAGCAGCCCTGAGTTCACCATCTCGAGCAGATCCTCGTTCTCGAGATCCTCGGAGACGGGGACGAGCCTGACCGGTGGCTCCCCCTCGGCGGTGAGCCGAGCGTTGAGCGCCTCGATGCGCTCCCAGGGGCTCGAGGTGCGTCGCACATGCACCTCGCGCCCGGCGAGGTCATCCAGGCTGGAGATCTTCGGCCCCGAGGGCCCGGTGACCACCAGCTCATCCACGTCATCGAGCAGGGGCGCCGCGAAGTCGACCTGCTGTTCCCGCTCCGGCGTGACGAGGAGGTTGGCCGCGGCCAGATCGCCCCGGCCATCGAGGAGGGCCGGGATGAGGTCCGCCCGAGAGACCGGGACGAAGACCACGTGAAACCCGAGCTTCTTGTTTCCCTGACCGGCGTTGACGTCCTTCTCGAACGCCTCGAGGATCTGGAAGCTCGCGCCCCGCTGCTTTCCACGGTCGACGAAGTACAGCGTGCGGCTGTAGACGACGAGCGCGCGCAGCACTCGCCGCTTCCGGATCTCGTCCCAGTCTCCCTTGAACGGCTGGAGGAGCGCCTGCTGCACCTCGTCCAGCTGCCGGGTCGCCGCATCCTGCGCGCGAGCGGGCGTGAACGCGCCGGCCAGGCACAGGGCGAGGATGCCGGCGCGGAGCCCGACGTGCATGGCCCCGTCGATACCACGAGCGGGGCGGGCCCGAACCCCCGGACTACTTGCCGCCGAGGAGTCCCTTGAGGAGATCGCTCGCCTTCTGCACCTGATCGTTCACCGGGGTCTGGCCCGGGGTCTGGCCCGGGATCTGGCCAGCGACGGGGGCCGCGGCCGCTCCGGGTGAGCCCACGCGCACGGGGTACTCGCGCACCTTCTGCCACTGCGGACCTCGCACCTCGACCAGCACGGTGTTCAGGGTGAAGCTCTTGCCGGCGGGCGACGTCGCGTCGAAGCGCGTGACCAGCATCTGGAGGTCGCGCGTCCCGCCCGGTACGATCTGGAACCGCGGGTCGATCCGAGCGCCGTCGATCGTTCCGATGCCCTGGGCGCTCGCGTCAGGCGTTCCGGGACGGCCCCAGGTGTACCGGTTGCCGGCCTCGTCCCCGGCGGAGTTGCTCCCCGCCTTGTAGGCGAGGACCAGCGGCTGATTGGTCTTGTTCTTCACCCGTAGGCCGATGCGCGCGACCTGGTTCTTCCCGCTCGCCGCGGCCGCCGTCTGCGTCATGGTCACGGTGAACGAGCCCGCGTCGAAGCAGCCGGCTCCCGGTGCGCATGGGGCAGTGCCCGGTGCGGAAGTCCCGAGGGGCGTGCTGGCGGTCTGCGTGGGCGGCGCTCCGCCGGGCGCCGGGGAGGAGTCGCTCGTGGCCGGGCCAGCGCCGGTCGCAGGGGCCGAGCCCGCGGCAGGTGCCGTTCCCGACGCTTGCGCGACACCGGGCCCGGCGGAGCGCGCTCCGTCGACCAGGCCGACGATCTGCAGCGGGTACTCCGGTCCGAGCGTGGTCTGTCCGTTCCCGACCTGGGCGATCTCCCGGACGGTGAGATCCAGGTCGAAGGTGTTGCCGAAGAGACCCTGACCACCCCAGAAGAGCGTGAAGCGGGCGTCGCCAGTCTGTCCCGGCGCAATGACGAACTTGTCGTCCGCGCGTCCCGAGATGAGCCCGATGCCCCGCACCTCAACGTCCTTCACGACGTAGCGGTTCCCCCGGTCGTCCGTCGCTCCGCCCGAGCCGACGACGTAGCCGAGCACCAGCGGGCGATTGAGCTTGTTACGGAAGCGGAGGGTGGTGGTGAGGATCTTCCACCCGCCCTGGAGGCTGGCGCGGAACTCGACGACCGACATCGCGAAGCCGTTCACCTCGGTGCACGAGGCGTCTCCGTTGCAGATCGACGCGGTGGCCGCGGGCGCGGCTGCGCTTCCGCCCGAGGGCGACAGGCTGCGCGCCTTGGAGAGCACGGCCGCGCTCACCCGGCCTGGACACATCACCTCCCACTGCTGCGAGAGCGCCAGGCCACCACTCGCGCCGTCACGGCCGACGACGCCGTCCGGTCCTCTCCAGCGGGTACGCCCGGCGCCGACGTCCGTGTTGTCCCACAGGCCGTCGAGGACGTACGACTTGCCGTCGAGCGGCTGGAGCTGGCCCACGGTGCAGTCGGCGTGGACGGTGTACGTCTTGCCGAGCTCGCTCTGCCACTGCTTGCTGCACGCGTCCATCGCCGACTTCGCCTCGGCCGGGTTCCCGCGCGCCTGGTCCGCGCAGAGCGTCTTGATCGAGTCCGACGTGACCTTCGCGGTCGCGCTCGCCTGGGCGGACCCCACGCCGGACTTGGAGGTCACGATCGGGCTCGGCCCATCGGTGGAGGAGAGCCACTCGGCGCTGGACGCGGCCCGCGCGGTGGGGACGAGCAGTGCAGCGGCGAGCACGAGAAGACGGACCTGACCGGACCGGGCGACGGGTGTCCGGGTGAGCGAGGTGAGCATCGGGGGCCCTCCTGCGAGACGACGGCACTCCCCCATGCGCAGGAACCGAGCGCGGCCCGTCACGACGGGTCTGGGCGCGGGGCTGGGCGGAGACGGTCCTGACGAGGTGTCTCCTGACGAGGTGTCAGACACCTCGTGGCGGGACACCTCGTAGCGGACAGGATCGGAGCCTCGCGCGGTGCCAGACACCTCGTGAGGACACCTCGTGACTGACTGACCACCCGCTCGGACCGGAGCTGATGGGTCGTGGTCGGGACGGCCGATGACGGCTCTCGCGGTGTAACTCACTGAAAGTTCTGAGAAAATCAGGAGCCAACCAGGGAGGTGTCAAACACCTTCCCGGGGCCCCGAGGGACGCCCGGGGAGCCTCCTCACTTCGCGGCGCGCGCCGTCGTGACCTCCCCCTGGAACCGGTCCGCATCGGCCGTCCGCCCCAGCATCCGGTAGGCCGTTGCCAGGTCCTGGCGGGCCATGTCGAGCCACACGGCCTGGGGGTCCTTGCGCTTGATGAGCAGCTCGTAGCCGGCGCGGCTCTGAGCCTCGGCCTCCGCGGGCTGACCGGCGGCGAGCAGCGCGTGTCCGAACCGCACCCGCCCCACCCCCTGGAGCGGGTGGTCCGCAGGAAGGGCATCCCGGTACACGGTGAGCACGCGACGGAACAGCTCCTGTGCGTGCGCGGAATTGCCGCGGCGCTGCTCGACGTCGGCGAGGTTCGAGAGCGCTACACCGATGAGGTAGTGCTTCCCGTGGTGGACCTGATCGTAGATGTCCGCCATGCGCTGGAAAGCGGCGGCGGCATCGGCCAGCCGGCCCTGGTCCCGGGCGATGATCCCAAGCTCGTTCAGCGTGGAGGCCACGCGGGGGTGCACCGCCCCGTAGACGCGCTCCTGCGTCGCGAGCGCGCTGGTCAGCAGGACGCGCGCCTCGTCCCGCCGCCCGAGCCGCAGCAACGAGCGCGCGAGGATCGTCTGCGCCGAGGCGGTCTCCGGATGATCCGGCCCGTACCAGGCGGTCATGATCCCCAGCGCCTCGCGGTTCCACCGCTCGGCCTCGGCGTAGTGGCCGCCCTCGAACTGCACCGCTCCGAGGTTGATGAGATCGTCCGCGATGTGTGGATGGCGCGGGCCGTAGAGCCGGCGGTCGATCGCGAGGACCTGCTGGTTCAGCGCATCGGCCTGCGCGTAGTGGCCCACGTAGAAGTGACAGTTCGCGAGCTCGGTGAGGCTCGCCGACAGGTCGCCCTCGAGCCCGGGACGGCCGGTCTGGAGCCGGACCGCCTCCTCGAGCTCCTTGATCGCATCGGGGTACCGACCGGCGTTCTCCAGGATTCGACCCAGGGAGGAGACGGCCCGCGCCACCTCCGGGTCCTTCCCGGAGAGGTGGCGGCGCAGCATCACCAGCCCCGCGCGCGTCTGCTTCTCGGCCTGGTCATACTCCCCGCGGGCGCTCGCGAGCTGCGCGCTGGCCACGAGCGACCGGGCCACCTCGGGGTGGTCGGGCCCGAACGCGGTGCGCCGCAGCTCGAGCGCGCGGGTGAGCAACGTCTGCGCCTGGTCCAGGCGGCCGAGGTTCTGGGCGATGCCGCCGAGCGTCTGCAGCAGCTCGGCCTCAACCGCGGGCTCGGCCTCGAGCGACTGCGCCTCCCGGACGCCGCGGTCGACCAGGTCCACCACCTTCACGTCGGACGAGGGACCGACCTCGCCCGTTCCTCCCTCGAATAGCTGGAGCATGAACTGCTGGATCCGCTGCGTCCGCGCCGCCTCGGCGGCCACCGCGTCGCGCGCGCGGGCGAGGCGAACGGCAGCGAACGCGGTCACGCCCAGAACCGCGACGCCCACCGCGGAGGCGACGAGCACCGACCGCGCGTTTCTCCGGAGGAGCTTTCCCGCGCGGTAGGCCAGCGAGTCCGGCCGCGCGTCGAGCGGCTCGCCGGCGAGGTGATGGTCGAGATCGCGGATCAGCGCCTCGACCGAGGGGTAGCGCCGGGCCGGATCGCGCTGCATCGCGGTGAGGCACAGGACGTCGAGGTCCGCCCACGCGGCGCGACTCGCCTGCACCGGGCGGCCCGCAACCTGCGAGGGCCGGGGAGGCTCCTTCTCCAGCACCCGCCGCGCCGCCTCGTGCGGCTGTAGCCCGGTCAGCTCGAACGGGAGGCGTCCCGCGAGGAGCTCGAACAGGAGGACTCCCAGCGCATAGACGTCGGTCTGCACCCCGAGTCGCCCGCCCTCGACCTGTTCGGGCGCCGCGTACGCCGGGGTCATCAGCCGAAGCCCGGTGCGCGTCGGGTCCGTCCCTGGTCCAGTGGGGTCGAGGTGCTTGGCGATGCCGAAGTCGAGCAGCTTCACCGCTCCGTCCGCCTTCACCAAGATGTTGGAGGGCTTGAGGTCCCGGTGGATGACCGCGTGCCGGTGCGCGTGCTGCACGGCCTCGCACACCGCACGGAACAACCGGAGCCGTTCGGGGAGAGAACAGCTCCGCGCCCTGCAGTACTCGGTGAGCGGGACCCCCTCCACGTACTCCATCGCGAACCACGGCGTCCCGTCGGGAAGCGCCCCGGCGTCGTGGAGCTGGGCGATCGCCGGATGGTCCAGCTGCGCGAGCGTCCGCTGCTCCCCGAGGAAGCGCGCCCGGCGCGAGGGCGAGACCCAGCCATCGCGAAGGAGCTTCAGCGCCGCCCGGCCGCCCACGTCCTCGCGCTCGACGAGATAGACGACGCCCATCCCGCCCTCGCCGAGGAGCCGAAGCACGCGGTACGGGCCGACGCTCCCCGGAGAGTCCGGCCCGAGCAGGTGGTTGGCCACCTCCGGCAACGACCGATCGAGGAACGAGCCGGGCGTCCTGTCCTCGACGAGCAGCGCCTCCACTTCGGCCACCAGCGTCGTATCGCCGTCGGTCCTCGATTCGAGGAATGCGTGCTGCTCGGCGGCAGGCAGGTCCGCCGCCGCGTGGAAGAGGTCCTGGATCCGGCGCCAGCGTGCCGGGCCCGATGCTGGTTCAGGGTGTCTGCCGGAGCTCATGGGCCAGGAAGGCGCGGGCAGCGCGCCAGTCGCGCAGCACGGTGGCCTCGGAGATGCCGAGGATCTCGCAGGTCTCGCGCACGTCGAGCCCGCCGAAGAAGCGGCTCTCGACGATGAGGGCCTGGCGCGGCTCGAGCCGGGCCAGCGTCTCGAGGGCCGTGTCGAGAGCGAGCACCTGTTCCGAGCCAGCCTCGGGTGGGAAGGTGTCCTCGTCGAACGTGACCATCGGCGCGCCCCCGCCACGCTTGCGGGCGGTGCGGCGCCGCGCCGCCTCCACCAGAACCTGGCGCATGGCGCGCGCGGCGATGCGCTTGAAGTGGGCCGGGGAGGTGGCCGCGAACTCCGGCGAGGCGGCCAGCTTGAGCCACGCCTCGTTCACCAGCGCGGTGGGACTCAGGGTACGGCTGGGATCGTCACGGCGCACCGAGGCAGCGAGCCGACGCAGCTCTGCGTAAGCGGCGGTGAAGAGGTGATCCCGCGCGCCAGCGTCGAGAACACCAGACGATCGGGGGCCTGCTCGGGCCATGAACCGTTCAGCCTTCTGCGCCGAGGTGGGCGTACCACGCACCCCCGAGGCCCCGCAACGACGAGACGCACCGCGCCGGGGGGCCTCGAGGACCCTGTCCCGCAGACGGACCGCAGCAGGAACGGCATGTCCACCCCTCTACACCTGCACCGGATCTGCCTCGGCCGCGCGCCCTGCCAGCCCGCCACCAGTACCGGAGCCTTCCCCGCAGCGGATCCAGCGTCGGGCGCGGCCCGGGACACTCCCGCGAGAGCGAGCGCACCGCCGGCAAGCACGAGGTCACGACGTTTTATGGGTTCCTCCAGCAGGTCATCGAACGCGCTCCCAGCGCCGGAGCGCTCCCCCGAGGCTCTGCTCCAGGACCTGCGCCGCGCGCCTCACGCGGGCGGACGGCTTGCCCTCCTCCCGGAACACGAGCCAGAGCGGATGCGGAGGCAGCTCGGGAAGCTCGGCGAGCCTGACCAGCTCGGGCGCGAGCTCCTCCGAGCCGCGAGGCAGGACCCCCAGGCCGAGCCCGGCGTGCACCGCCGAGACGAAGACCGGGACGCTGTCCGTCCGGAGGGCCACCTGGGCGCCCCGGCGCGCCGCGGCTGCGAGCCAGCGGCCCGCGTCCGTACGCGCGCGGGCGCCCTCGAGGAGAACGACGCGATGGCCAGTGAGCATCTCCGGATTCGAAGGTCGTCCATGGTCGAGGAGGTATGCCTCCGACCCGTAGAGCGCCTCGGCGATCGTCCCCAGCGCCCGGGGCGCCTCACCCTTCAGCGGCGCCGGCCTGACGGCGGTCACCTCGAGATCGAGCTCACCGCTTCGTCCGCGGGTGGTGACCAGCTCGAGCGTCACGTTCTCGAGCTTCCGGCCGAGGTCCGCGGCGGCCGCCGGAAGCCACTGGGCAGCAAGCGTCTCCTCGATGCGGAGCCGGACGGGGGGGCCCGGAGTCACATGGGGCAGCGCCCGGTCCACGCGGGCCATCTCCTCGGCCAGGCGCTCGCCGGTGTGCATCGCGCTGCGCCCGGCGTCGGTCGGGAGAAGGCGCCCCTCCTCGCGGACGAAGAGCGCGGCACCCGCGGCCCGCTCCACCCGCTTGAGGTCCGCCTCCAGCGCCGCCGGGGACATGCCCAGCGCCCGCCCCGCGCCCGCGAGCGTGCCGTGACGCACGACGGCGAGGACGAGCCGGAGGTGCTCCCAGGGAAGGACCACGTTCCGGGAGCCTCCCCCGGGACGTCCACGCTCGCAAAGGTCTGACCGGGGTTACTTCAGCCGAGGTACGGCATCGGGACGAACCCCGGCAGGGACGGCACCCGCTCCAGCCATCTCCGGATCGCCGGATACGGCTCGAGCGAGAACCCTCCCTCGGGCGCCACGTGGGTGTATGCGTAGAGCGCGAGGTCGGCGACCGTCGGCTGCTCACCCACGAGGAATGGCCCCGCCGTCAGCGCCTTCTCCATCACGCCGAGCGCGGCATGTCCGCGGGGGGTGCGTTCGACGATCTCCTGCGCCTTCTCCTGTGCCTTCCCGGAGTGCACCCAGAACCGGACCGTAGCGATGTAGGGCTCGTGGCTGTACTGCTCGAAGAAGAGCCACTCGTACGTCTTGGCCCGCAGGTACGGATCGCTCGGGAGCCAGGCGCTGCCCTCGGCCAGGTGGAGGAGCATCGCGTTGGACTCGGCGAGCACCCGTCCATCGGGAAGCACGAGCAGCGGTACCCGGCCATTGGGATTCAGCCTCAGGAACTCCGGAGTGCGGCTCTCCCCCTTGAGGATGTCGACCTCGATCCAGCGGAACGGGAGACCACGCGCGTGGAGCATCACCGCCGGCTTCCAGCAGTTCCCGGACGTCGCGTTTCCGTGGAGGGTGTGCATGTCCGACTCTCGCTCGAGGTGCCCCTCGGTCACCAGCACAGGGCATCCCCCGGGCAGCGAGCACACCGTGGCGGTTTCACGCCTCGCGCGCGCTCACACCGCCACGGCGAAGTCCCGGAGCGCCTGGTTGAGCGAGGTCTTCCGGTCCGTGCTCTCCGACCGCTGGCCGATCACGAGCGCGCAGGGGACGCCGTAGGTCCCGGCCGGGAACTCCTTCGGAACGCTTCCGGGGATGACGACGCTGCGGGAGGGGACCCTGCCCTTCCACTCGCGGGGCTGTGGGCCGGTGACGTCGATGATCCGCGTGCTGGAGGTGAGCACCGTGTTGGCCGCCAGCACCGCCTCCTCCTCGACCAGCACGCCCTCCACCACGATTGCCCGGCTCCCGACGAAGGCGCCGTCCTCGATGATGACTGGCCTCGCCGCGGGCGGCTCGAGCACGCCGCCGAGGCCGACGCCCCCGGAGAGGTGAACGCCCTTCCCGACCTGGGCGCACGAGCCCACCGTGGCCCAGGTGTCCACCATGGTCCCCGCGCCCACCCGGGCACCGATGTTGACGTAGCCCGGCATCACCACCGCCCCGGACTCGACGTGCGCGCCGTAGCGCACGGTCCCCGGCGGAACGACGCGCACGCCGGCCTTCGCCAGGTCCTTCTTGAGGGGCAGCTTGTCGTAGAACTCGAAGGGGCCTACCTCCCAGACTTTCATCTCGGCGATGGCGAAGTAGAGGAGCACCGCCTCCTTCAGCCAGACGTTCACCGTCCAGCCACCCGGGCCCTTCTCGGCGATCCGCAGCGTGCCGTCATCGAGCCCGGCGATCGCCTTCAGCACCGCCTCGCGATGGTCGCCCTTCCCGAGGAGCGCCCGGTCGGCGTAGGCCGCGGTGACGAGCGGTTCGAGCGGATGGGTCACGGAGCCTCCTGCATCCCGGCCAGCCGCCGGATGCTGCGGGCGATGATGTCCGGGACCTCCTCCTGGAGGAAGTGCCCGGCGTCGGTTTCGGTCACCCGCGCGCGGGGCAGGGCCTCGACGTGGCGTCGCAGCGCACCACCCAGGAGCGGATCCTTGCGCCCCCAGACGAGCTCCATCGGGCCCGGAAAGGCGCGCAGCCACGCATCGACCTCGCGAAGCCCGGGCACGCTGGGGTGGGTGTCGGAGTCGGGGACCATCCGCGCCAGGCCGAGCGGCGCCGCGCGATCGGCCAGGGTGCGAAAGGGCCAGCGGTACGCGCGGGCCACGTCCCCGGAGATGCTCCGGCGATCGCCCTGAATCCGGTCCAGGGACCCGAGCGGGAAGCCGAGCACCCGGAACAGTACCGGGGCGACCAGCGGCGCGCGGGCCAGCCGGTGAAAGGCCGTCCCGCGGAACCGACGGGGGAGAATGACCCCGGTGTTGAGGACGCAGACCGCGGAGAAGCGCGCCCCCGAGGCGTGGGCGGCGGCGAGCAGCCCGATCGGACCGCCCCAGTCCTGCACCACGAGGATCGGATCGACCAGCTGGCGGGCTTCCATCCAGGCGCACAGTGCCGCGGAGTGACGATTTAGCGTGTGCCAGGCGACGGCCTGCGGCTTGGAGCTCCGGCCGCAGCCGAGGAGATCCGGAGCCAGGAGCCGTAGCCGCTGCCCCTCCAGAGCGGCGAACACCTTCCTCCACAGGAAGCTCCAGGTGGGGTTTCCGTGGACGCAGACCACGTCCCGGCCGCGTCCGGACTCGACCCAGGACATGGTCCCACCGGGAACGGCCTGTTCCCGTGAGGGGTAGGGGAACTGCGCCGAGAGCCACCGAGGTTCGTTCATCTGCTAAGGGGGCGACCGATGATTTCGCTGGTCATCCCCGTCTACAACGAGAAGGCCTCGCTGGAGGAGCTACTCCGCCGCGTGGTGGCAGTGGACATGCCGAAGGAGCTGATCGTCGTCGACGACTGCTCCACCGACGGCAGCCGGGACATCCTCTCCCGCATCGCCGAGCGCGGCCTCGACGGGCTGCCCGGTGCCCATCCGAGGAACGAGAACCGACTCGAGGTGCTCTTCCAGGAGCGGAACCAGGGCAAGGGCGCGGCCCTGCGCCGCGGATTCGAGGCTGCCACCGGAGACGTGGTCGTCGTGCAGGACGCGGATCTGGAATACGACCCGCAGGAGATTCCCCGGCTGGTGAAGCCGATCCTCGACGGGCACGCCGACGTGGTGTTCGGCAGCCGCTTCGTCGGCGAGACGCGCCGTGTCCTCTACTACTGGCACGCGGTGGTGAACTGGGGCCTCACCACGCTCTCCAACATGACCTCGGGTCTGAACCTGACGGACATGGAGACCTGCTACCAGGCGTTCCGCCGCGGGCTGATCCAGTCCATCCGCATCGAGGAGGACCGGTTCGGCTTCGAGCCGGAGATCACCGCCAAGGTCGCGCGCGCCGGAGCCCGAGTCTACGAGGTCCCGATCAGCTACCACGGGCGGACGTACGAGGAAGGCAAGAAGATCGGCTGGAAGGACGGGTTCCGCGCGGTCTATGCGATCGCAAAGTATTCGCTGAAGCGTTGAGCGTGCGACTCCACCAATGCAATCGAC
>CAZDSB010000465.1:0-4116 GCA_964507515.1 uncultured Myxococcaceae bacterium | reverse complement strand
GGGCGCCGGAGCTCGAGCTCCCGCTGGGCCTCGGCAGCGTTGTCGGCCGTGGCGGTCTGGAAGCCGACCGACCGGAGCACGGATGCCATGCTCAGGGCGAACTCGTTCTCGTTCTCGACGATGAGGACTCGGCGCTCCATCAAGGGGGTCGATCTTACCCGAACCCTCCGGAGGGCGTGCCGGGGTCGGTGCCCTCCGGTGCACGGTCGCCCGCCAGCCGGGGAGCCCCGCTCCAGCCCGCTGGCGCCGAGGGTTTCCACGCCCCGGACGCGAGGGGCCACGAGGCGGGAGCAGCGCCGTGTGCGCGGTAGAGATCCCGGAGCAGACCTCGCACCCGCGCCCCGTCATGTCGTCGTTCCACGTACGCCCGCGCCTCCGCCCCCGACTGCGCGAGCAGGTCCTCCTTGGAGTCGAGCGCCGCGAGCGCCTCGCCGAGCGCCTCACCATCGGCGCCGGGAAAGAAGACGGTGCAACCCGCGGGCAGGTCCGCCCGCGCTGTTTCCGAGTCCGCAGCCAGCACCGGCCGCCCGCGGGCGTAGGCGTCGAGCGCGTCGGCTAGCATTGCCGGTGCACGCGCATCGCGCCCGAGTCCCGAGAGAATCTCCACGTCGGCCCAGCTGCCCGGGAGGGCGCCGGGAGGTCCAGAGGTCACCGCGCCCGACCTCGCCGCCGCGCTCACCTCGCGCTGGACCGCGACGTCCCACGGCTTGCTCCGCGGCTGGACGAGGTGGAGACGCGCGCCGGGGCCGACAACGTGGAGCGCATCGAGGAGCACCCGGAGTCCGGCGCTCGACAGGTCCCAGCCCACGTGTCGGATGCGCAACGGTCCCGGCACCCGGGGTAGGAGAGGCCCTGGCTCGACGCCGTCGGGGATCAGCTGCAGCTCGCCGTGGCGCCCGCCGGCCCGGATCTCGTCGGCGCGGGTCTGGGTGGTGACCAGCACCGAGGTGGCCAGCGCCAGGCATTGCCGCTCCCAGCGCCGGAGCGCCTGCTCCAGCACCGGGGCATCGCGCCCGCGGCCGAGCAGCAGCGGCAGCTCGGAGGAGGGGAGCCGCCTCGCCTCGTACAGGAGCACCGGCCGTCGCGGGTGGCCGAGCACGACGGCGCCCACCAGCGGGTCCGCGGTGTGGACCAGGACGTGGGCGTCCGAGTCGAGCTGCCGCTGCACGGCGCGCCCGAACGCCTCCACCTGCTCGAGGAGCGAGCCGGGGCAGGGGGGAACCCGCAGGATCCGCGCCCCGAAGAGCGACTCGGTATGAGGCAGGGTTTGGCTTCGCAGCGAGAGGGTGAGCACCCGGTGTCGATTCGCGCTCGCCCGCACGCCCTCCGTCATCCGCCGGGCCCACGCGGAAGGGCCTGGCCATACGTCGAACCCGGCCAGGAGGACGGCTGGAGGATCGGTCATCACGGGCAGCAGGGCGAGGATGACACATGTTCCGGGAGACGTTGACCGGAGGCATCACCGACGCGTAAGCGGCGGGGCCGGGGTGAAAGACACACCTTCGGACGGGCGATGGATGACTTGAAGAACCTGAGCGTGGAGCGGCTCCGGGAGCTCGCGCGGAAGCACCTCGGGAAGGGTCACAGCCGACTCCGTACCAAGGCACAGCTTCTCGAGGCCCTGAAGGCCGCCCTGCGCGAGCCCCTCCATCGCCTGCGCGCGGCTGTCGAGTCGGTCGTCCCCCACGCCGGAAGCAAGGTCCGGGTCGTCGACTTTCCCCCGGGCCGCAAGGGGCGGGTCCGCAGCGAGTCGGCGCCCACGAGCGGTCCGGCGAGCGCGCCTCCGGGGTCCGCCACCGGGCCTGCCGCGCGTGGAGCGGAGGCCGCGAAGGGTGCGGCGAGCGCGCCTTCGGGGACGAGCGCCGTGCGCGCCGCGCGTGGAGCGGAGGCCGCGAAGAGTCCGCCGAGTGCGCCTCCGGGATCCGGCGCCGGGCGTGCCACGCGCGGATCGGCGGGAGCGAGCGGTCCGGCAACTGGCTCGAGTTCTCGTTCCACGCCCGCGGCGCGTGAAGCGGCGGCCGCGAGCACTCCAGCAAGTGCTCCGTCGGGGTCTGCGGCCCGCGGGTCGTCGGGCGCGAGCGGTCGGGCGACTGCCCCGGGTTCCGGTGCCGGCCCGGCCGCGCGTGGAGCGGCGGCCCCGAGCACTCCAGCAAGTGCGCCGTCGGGGTCTGCGGCCCGCGGGTCGTCGGGCGCGAGCGGTCAGGCGACTGCCCCGGGTTCTGGTTCCACGCCCGCGGCGCGTGAGGCGGCGGCTGCGCGTGGTTCAGCGAGTGCTCCGTCGGGGTCTGCGGCCCGCGGGTCGTCGGGCGCGAGCGGTCGGGCGACTGCCTCTGGTTCCGGGGCCGGCCCCGCCGCGCGTGGAACGGCGGCCGCGAGTACTTCAGCGCGTGCTCCCTCCAGTTCTGCCGCCCCCGGTTCGGCGGGCGCGAATCCAGCGATCGCGTCGGGGTTTGGTGCCGGGAGGGTCGCGGACGTATCGGCGGGCGCGAGTCCCGCGATTGCCTCGGGGTTCGGTGCCGGCCCGGCCTCGCACGAATCGGAGAGCTCCAGCCCGGTGACGGTCGCGGGTCCGGGCGTCGAGCGCGCCGCCCGCACACCGGCGGCTGCGAGCACTCCACTCCCGACGAGTTCCGGCGCGCGCGGAGCCGCGAGTGCGAACGCTCCGGCCAGCCCTTTCGCCAGTTCCGGTGCCCCGCGCGCGTCCACCACCGTGATGCCCCCGCCGCCAGCCTTGACCGCCGGGAGCGTCCACGGCGCCAGCGCGCGCCCGCCCGCCCCGGGGACACGTGTTGCTCCCCCGTCGAACGGCGAGCCCACCCGGCCGGCAGGGGCGCCGGCGCCTCGCGCCGCTCCGCCACCCGAGGTCCCGATCGAGCAGGGCTTCTTCGACATCCCGACGACGCCCCGCCGCCCGCGTCGAGCGCCGGCTGCTCCCGAGCCCTTCGAGCCCGGGCCTTTCGCCTCCCCGCGCGAGGTGGGGACCGATGCGCCGGTGCTTCTCGTGCGCGACCCGACGACGCTGTTCGTCTTCTGGGATTTTCGTCGTGAGCTGGAGCGTGGCGCCGCACTCGGCCTGCGCGAGCCCCGGCTGCTCCTGCGCCTCCATCGCGGCGCGGATGTGGACCGCACCCTCGAGCTGCCCCTCACCAGCCGGAGCACGTACGTGACCGGCCTCACCTCCGGCCAGGAGTACACCGCCGAGGTGCTGCTCCTCGGACGTGACGGCTGGACGCGGCCCGTCGGCTCCCCCAGCGCCCCGCGCAAGCTCCCACCCGGCCGGGTCTCGACGCAGCTGGAGGTGCGGACGCTCCGGCTCCCGTGGAGCGAGCCCCTCTCCGCCGCTCCTGCACCCTCGGCCGTCTCCGCGCCGCGTCTCGAGCCGCTGGACTCGCCACGCCGGGTCCCGCTACCCACCAGCCCCGGCGCACGCGGGCCCGGGGACGCGTCCGGCCAGTCCGGAGGCCCTCGTTCGGGGCGGAACTGAGGCGACCCGGGTGACGCGGCCGCCGCGCGGTGCGCTGCTCCTCGTGCTCCACGCCCACCTCCCGTACGTCCGGCACCCGGACGACGAGGACCACCTCGAGGAGGAGTGGCTCCGCGAGGCGGTTCTGGAGTGCTACCTGCCCCTGCTCGAGCTCCTCGAGCGTCTCGCCGACGAGCGCGTTCCGGTCCGCCTCACGCTCTCGCTCACTCCCACGCTCGTGGCGATGCTCGAGGACAACGTCCTGAAGGCGCGCATCGGCCGGCGAATCGAGCGTCAACGAAGCCTGGCCGAGCGCGAGGTCAGCAGGACGCGAGGTGACGCCGCTCTGCACGCGGTCGCGCGCTTCTACCAGGACCGGCTGGAGCGGCTGGCCGCGCTGTGGCGCGACCGTTACCGGGGCGAGCTCGTTCCGGCCTTCGCCGCCCTCCGCGACCGGGGGCTCCTGGAGCTCCTCGCCTCGGGAGCGACGCACGGGTTCCTCCCGCTCCTCCGTCCCTCGCCGCAGGCGGTGCGCGCGCAGGTGGCGGTGGGCGCCGCCGAGCACGCGCGGGCGCTGGGCCGACGCCCCGCCGGGTTCTGGCTCCCCGAGTGCGGCTACTACCCCGGCCTGGATCGAGTGCTGGCCGAGGAGG